>DATENJ010000300.1:0-40616 GCA_035275125.1 Actinomycetes bacterium
CCTCCGGGCCCAGCGGGACTGGGCGGCCCGGCAGCCGCTCGAACGGGCGGAGGCGCTCCGTGCGTTCGCCGCGCGGGTCCGCGAGCTGGCCCCGGAGCTCTGCCGCATCGACGCCGAGGACTGCGGGATCCCCATTCGCACGATGGAGGCCGAGGTCCGCACCGGCGCAAGCTACCTCGACTACTTCGCCGGCCTGGTGCTGGAGCTGAAGGGGCAGACGATCCCGGCCACGGTCGGGAACCTCCACTACACCGTGCGCGAGCCGTTCGGCGTCGTGGGGCGGATCATCCCCTACAACCATCCGGTCATGTTCGCGTGCGAGAAGATCGCCGCGCCGCTGGCCGCCGGGAACGCGGTCGTGCTCAAGCCCGCCGAGCAGACGCCGCTGTCGGCGCTTCGGCTCGCCGCGCTGGCGCTCGAGGTCCTGCCGCCAGGGCTGGTCAGCGTGCTCACCGGGGACGGCCAGACGACCGGCGCGGCGATCGTGGCTCATCCCGCCATCCAGCGGCTCGCGTTCACCGGCGGCGTCGCCACCGGCCAGGAGGTGCTCCGGGCCTCGGCCGCCTCCCTCAAGGAGGTCAGCCTGGAGCTGGGCGGGAAGAACCCGATGATCGTGTTCCCCGACGCGGCCGTGGACGCGGCGGCGGAGGCCGCGGTGACGGGCATGAACTTCCAGATCTCGGCGGGACAGTCGTGCGGGTCCAACTCGCGCATTCTCGTCCACCGCGACCTCTACGAGCCCTTCCTGGAGCGCTTCCTGGCGCGGGTCCGCGCGATCCGGCTGGGGCCCGCCGTTGACCCGCAGACCGAGATGGGCCCGCTGATCACCGACACGCACCGCGACCGGGTGTGCGGCTACATCCGCTCCGCGACCGAGGAGGGCGCGCGCCTGCTCAGCGGCGGCTCCGTCCCGCAGGACCGTGCCGGTTACTTCGTCGAACCGACCGTCTTCGACCGGGTCAGCCCCGGCATGCGCATCGCCGAGGAGGAGATCTTCGGCCCGGTGGTGACGCTGTTCGCATGGGACCACGTGGACGAGATGCTCCAGCTCGCCAACGGCGTTCGCTACGGTCTCACCGCGAACATCTGGACCAACGACCTGCGGCAGGGCCACCGCGTCGCGGCCGCGCTGGAGGTGGGATACGTCTGGGTCAACGGGAACGGCCGCCACTATGTCGGCACCCCCTTCGGGGGCTACAAGGCGAGCGGGATCGGGCGCGAAGAGTCGATCGACGAGCTGTTCAGCTACACCAGGGTCAAGACCGTCAACGTGATCCTGGAGTGACCCGGCCGGCGTCGGGCCGGGGCCGGTAGGCGCCGTCGGCCGCGAGCTCGCGCGCCATGGTGAGGAAGCTCTGCAGCACCGGGTTGGTGTCGTTGGCCCGCCAGATGAGCAGGTGTTCCCAGTAGGGGGTCGGGTTCACGAGCCGGCGGAGGACCACCCCACGAGGGTCGGTGGCGAGCGCGGTCGACTCGGGGACCATCGCCACGCCGAGCCCGGCGGCGACCCACAGGTAGATCTCGTCGCGCTCCAGCGACTGCAGCTGCACGTCGGGCACGAAGCCAGCCTCCCGGAAGAAGCCGCTGACGACCTCGTGCAGGTGGGGGTTGAGCTCGCGCCGCCACAGGTTCCAGGTGTCGTCGGCCAGCTCCGACAGCGGCACCTCGTCGAGGCCGGCCAGCCGGTGCTGCTCGGGCAACGCGATCATGAGCTGCTCCCGGTCGAGCACGACCGACTCCACATCGGGCGTGATGACCGGCGCCAGCCCGAAACCGACGTCCAGCGCGCGCCGGAGCAGGGACTGCACGATCTTGGGGGTGAGGGCGAACAGCCGCAGCGGCAGCGAGATCGTCGGGTGGCGCGAGCGGAAGCACGGCAGCAGCGCCGACAGGATGTAGTGCGTGGCCTGCTCGATGTAGCCGACCTGCAGCTCGCCGATCTCGCCCCGGGCCGCCTGCCGGGCGATCGCGGCCGCCCGGTCGGCGTGGAAGACCACCTGGCGCGCCTCTTCGAGGAAGCGCTTGCCGGCGCTGGTGAGCTCGACGCTGCGGCTCGTCCGGTGCAACAGCTTGACACCGAGCTCGCGCTCCAGCTGGCTGATCTGCTGGCTCAGGCCGGGCTGCGCGATGTACAGACGCTCGGCCGCCCGCCTGAAGTGCAGTTCCTCGGCAACCGCGACGAAGTACCTCAAATGCCGGAGCTCCATGGCTGAATGATAAGTCCTTCTTCTTGATCCGTCGCCATGCGTTATTGGACATCGCCTCCGGCCACATGCTTTATCAGGCTCAGAGGCGTGGAAGGAGGCTGGACATCAGGCTCACGCTCGGGGTCGACATCGGCGGGACGTTCACCGATCTCGCGCTGCTGGCCGGCGAGGGCGCCATCGTCATCGCCAAGGTGCCGACGATGCCCGACCGGATCGAGGAGAGCGTGCTCGCGGGCATCGACGACCTCGGCATCGATCTCTCCGAGATCGCCCGGCTGGTCCACGGGACCACGGTCTGCACCAACGCCCTCCTGGAGCGTCGCGGAGCGCGCATCGGCATGCTGACCACCCGCGGCTTCCGCGACGTCCTGACGCTCGGTCGGACCGAGCGGAGCGTCCCCTACCTGCCCTCGTACGCCCCGCCCCTGCCCCTGGTCCCGGTCGACCTCACCTTCGAGGTGCGCGAGCGCACCACGGCGGACGGGACCATCCTCGCGCACCCCGACCGTGACGAGGTCGCGCGCGCGGTGGTTCGGTTCCGCGACCAGGGCGTCGAGGCGATCGTGGTCGGCTTCCTGTGGTGCGTGAGCAACCCCAGCAACGAGCTGGCGGTCAAGACGATGCTCGGGGAGCTGTGGCCCGACGTCGCGGTGTTCTGCTCCTGCGAGGTCCTGCCCGAGTTCCGGGAGTACGAGCGGTTCTCGACCACGGCGATGAACGCCTACCTCGCGCCGATCCTGCGCACCTACGTCGGCAAGCTCGACCGGCGCCTGGTCGAGCGCGGGTTCCGCGGCGACCTCAGCGTCATGCAGTCGAACGGCGGACTGATGTCGCCCCGCACGGCCGGCGACAAGGCCGTCAGCACCATCCTGTCGGGACCGGCCGGTGGCGTCATCGCCGCGCGCAGCATCGGCGTGCTCGCCGGTGAGCGGAACCTCATCTCGCTCGACACCGGCGGCACCTCCACCGACGTGTCGCTGATCGTCGACGGCGAGCTGCTGTTCACCAAGGACCAGCGGATGGAGCGCTACCCGATCCGCATCCCCATGATCGACATCCACACCGTCGGCGCCGGCGGTGGCAGCATCGCCCGCATCGACGTCGCGGGCGCGATCCGCGTGGGACCGAGGAGCGCCGGCAGCTACCCCGGTCCGGCCTGCTACGGACGGGGCGGCACGGAGCCGACCCTCAGCGACGCCTACCTCGTCACCGGGAGGCTCGGCGAGCACAGCTTCCTCGGCGGCGCCATGGAGGGCCATCCCCGGCTCGCGTGGGAGGCGATCGAGCGCCACGTCGCCCAGCCGCTGGGGATCGCCGTCGAGGAGGCCGCCGACGGCATCTGCCGCGTCGGCGAGGAGCTGGTCAACCAGGCGATCCGGGTGGTGTCGGTCCACCGAGGCTACGACCCGCGCGACTTCGCCCTGTTCGCCTTCGGCGGCATGGGGCCGCTGCAGAGCGCGGTGATCGCCGAGGGCCTGGGGATCGCGACCGTCATCGTGCCGCCCCACCCGGGCGTGACCGCCGCGGTCGGCCTGCTGTTCTCCGACATCACCCATGACTTCGTGCGCACCCGCATCGCCCCCCTGGCCGGGGTCGCGCCGCAGGACCTGTCCGGCGAGTTCGCCGAGCTGGAGGCGCTCGCGCTGTGCGCGCTCACCGACGAGGACGTGCCCGAGGACCGCCGCACGCTGCTGCGGTCGATGGACCTCCGCTACCGGGGCCAGGCGTACGAGATCACGATGTCGGTCCCGGGAGGCGGCCCGCTCAGCGGCGACGACCTCGCCGAGTGCGCACGGCGCTTCCACGACCTCCACGAGAGCATCCGCGGGATCTCCCTGCGCGACTTCCCCATCGAGATGGTGACGCTGCGCGTCAAGGCCGTCGGCGAGACCGACAAGCCGACGATCACGCCGGCGCCGGAACGCGGCCCCGAGATCGCGCCCGAGGGCGCCCGGAGCGGGCGGCGGCGCGTGCTCCACGAGCGGTCGTGGCACACCGCCTCGGTCTACCTCCGCCAGCACCTCGGCTGGGGCAACGTCGTGCCCGGCCCCGCGATCGTGGAGTCGCTGGACTCCACGATCTTCATCCCACCGGGCTGGGCGGGGACCATCGACTCCCTGCGCAACCTCGTCCTCCAGCGGGAGCGGGCATGATGCCGCCGCGGGCCGGCCGGGTGGACCCGTTCGCCGTCGAGATCATCCGCAGCTCGCTCTGGTCGAGCTGCCAGGAGATGGCGTTCACGCTGACGCGCACCGCCTACTCCCCGATCATCCAGTTCAACGAGGACTTCTCGACCGGCATCTTCGACGCGCAGGCGCGGATGATCGTGCAGGGCCCGGGCCTGGTCGCCCACATCATCCCCATGGAGACCTGCGTCCAGGAGGCCGTGGCCGAGATCGGCGTCGACAGTCTCGAGCCCGGCGACATGGTGATCTCCAACGATCCCTTCCGGGGCGGCACGCACCTGCCCGACGTGGCCGTCGTCGCCGCCTACCACGTCGACGGCGAGCTGCTGCTGTTCGCCGGCAACCGGGCCCACTGGGACGACATCGGCGGGATGATGCCCGGCAGCATGACCGGGGCCTCGACCGAGCTGTTCCAGGAAGGCCTGATCATCCCGCCGACCAAGATCGTCGAGCGCGGGCGCATCCGGCAGGACATCGTGAAGATGATCGTGGAGAACACCCGCCTGCCGATCGCCCGCACCGGAGACCTCAACGCGCAGATCGGCGCGAACCGCGCCGCCCTCAAGAACCTCGACCAGCTCGTCCGGCGGTACGGGGTCGATGCCATCCTCGAGGCCAAGGAGCACGTCCTCCACCAGGCCGAGGAGGCGGCGCGCGAGGCGATCAGCGAGATGCCCGACGGGCGCTACGAGTACGAGGACTACATGGACAACGACGGCATCGAGCAGCGGCCGCTGCGCATCCGCTGCGCGGTGACCATCCAGGGAGACTCGATCGTCGTCGACTTCACCGGCTCGGACCCGATGCCGCTCGGACCGTGCAAGTCGGTCCGGACCACCACCGAGGCGGCCGTGTACGGCACCGTCAAGTCCCTCATCAGCCACGACATCCCCGTGAACAACGGCTTCTTCCGGCCGATCGAGGTGATCGTGCCCGAGGGGGCCTTCCTGAACCCGGTGAAGCCGGCGTCGGTCTGCGGCGACACCGAGCCGATGTCCCGCGTCCAGGACGTCGTCATGGGCATCTTCGCCCAGATCGTCCCCGACCGCGTGGTGGCCTGCCAGTACGGGTCGATCAACCACATCATCGCCGGTGGCCGCTGGCCCGACGGCGACCGCTTCGTGCTGTACGAGGCCCCCTGCGGCGGGATCGGCGCGATGCACGACCGCGACGGCCCCACGGCGTCGATGCTGATGTGCGGGGACGTCAAGAACCAGCCGGTCGAGGTGCTCGAGCAACAGCACCCCGTGCTGTGCTACGGCTACGGCCTGCGCAAGGACTCCGGCGGCGCCGGACGGTTCCGGGGCGGGCTCGGGCTCGAACGGGTCTACGAGTTCCTTGTGCCGGTGACCGCCTCGCTCATCTCCGACCGCTGCATCCTGCGCCCGTTCGGCGTGCTCGGCGGCTACGACGCCGCTGGCGGATCGTGGGTCCTCGACCCCGGGGAGGCAGGGGAGCGGTTCCTCGCCGGCGACCTCCGGAGCAAGATCTCCGGCGCCGAGCTGCCCGCCGGAACGGTGCTGCGGATCCTGACGTCGGGCGGCGGCGGCTACGGCGACCCGCTGCAGCGGGTTCCCGACCTGGTCCTGCAGGACGTCCACGACGGCTGGGTGTCACGGGAAGCCGCCGCGGGCGTCTACGGCGTCGTCCTCACCGAGGCGGCCACGGGCTGGGCGGTGGACGGGGACGCGACCAGGCGGCTGCGAGCGGAGCGCAACGCGGAGCGGGAGCGACGGCGACTGGAGGTGGTGGCCAGCGCCGACCTCGGCGACGGCTCGGCGCTGCTCAACCCTGCCGACCTCGCCCCACTCGCCCTCGCCGAGGGCGAGTGGGCCTCGCTGCTGGGATCGTCACCGGCGCCGGTCAGGGCGACGGTGCAGGCGAGCGAGCAGGTCCCGGTGGGCAAGGTCGCGCTCCCGCCGCACCTGCTGCGGCTCCTGCAGCCTGGCGGTGACGCGCAGACCTGCCAGGTGCTGCCGGCGCCGTTGCTCGGCAGCGAAGCCGGGGACGATTGGTGGCCGACATTACGAGCTGGGAGATAGGGATGGCGGAGCTGGTCTACCTCAACGGTGCGTTCGTGCCGCGCTCGGAGGCGGCGATCTCCATCGACGACCGCGGCTTCGTCTTCGCCGACGCGATCTACGAAGTGGTCAAGTGCTACCGGGGCCGGCCGTACCGGCTCGACGACCACCTCGCCCGCCTGGCGAGGGGCGCCGAGGTGGTCCGCCTTGACCTCGACGGCGGTGTCGGCGAGCTGGCCTCCGCGGTCGAGCGCCTGCTGCGCGAGAACCACCTGCTGGAGGTCGACGCGAGCCTCTTCCTCCAGGTCTCCCGGGGACCGGGGCCCCGCAACCATCCCTTCCCCACCTCGGCGCGGCCGACGACACTGGTGATCGCCTCTCCCGTCCCCCCGCTTGACCCGGTCACCTATTCGCAGGGTGTGCGTGCCATCACCGTCCCGGACCGGCGCTGGGGCATGTGCGACGTCAAGACCGTCGGGCTGCTGCTCAACGTGCTCGCCAAGCAGGCCGCGCTCGACGCCGGGGTCGCGGAGGCGATCTTCGTCCGCGACGGGGTGGTGGTGGAGGGCGCCAGCGCAAACTTCTTCGCCGTCCGGGACGACCGCCTCATCACCCACCCGGAGGGCCCGCAGATCCTGCCGGGGATCACCCGCCAGGCGGCGCTGGAGAACGCGGCCGCGGAGTGCATCCCGGTGGAGCTGCGAGGCCTGAAGGTCGAGGAGCTGGCGACCATCGACGAGGCGTTCCTCACCGGCACCGGCACCGAGGTCCTCCCGATCGTCGAGATCGACGGCCAGCCCGTTGGGTCGGGAACCCGAGGGCCGGTCACCGAGGTGCTCCAGCGGCGCCACTTCCTCCTGACGCGAGGAGCCGGGATCGAGGCCGCAGGCACCGGTTCGGGGCGCTGATGCGACCGATCCGCGTCGTCCAGTTCGGCCTCGGCTCGATCGGCCGGGCCGTGGCCCGGCTGGTGCACGACAAGCAGGGGCTGGAGCTCGTCGGCGGGATCGACGTCGCCCCCGAGGTCGTCGGCCGGGACCTCGGCGAGGTGCTGGGGCTGGACGGCGCGCTCGGCGCGCCGGTGGCGGCGGACCACGCCGCCCTCCAGGAGCTCGCGCCGGACGTGGTCGCCCTGTGCACCCGCTCCCTCCTGGAGCAGGTCGAGCCGCAGCTGCAGGCCTGCATCGAGGCGGGCGCGAACGTGGTGTCCACCTGCGAGGAGCTGTCCCACCCCTCGACGGCCAACCGCGCCCGCTGGCAGCGGCTGCACGAGGCGGCCGCCGGCGCGGGCGTGACCGTCCTCGGCACGGGCGTGAACCCGGGGTTCGTGCTGGACTCCTTGCCGCTGTATGCCACCGCGGTGTGCGAGCGGGTCGACGCCATGCGCCTGCGGCGGGTGGTCGACGCGTCCAGCCGCCGGCTGCCGCTGCAGCGCAAGATCGGCGCCGGGCTGTCGCCGGACGAGTTCCGGCGGCTGGCGCGCAAGGGCTCGATCGGGCACGTGGGGCTGGTCGAGTCGGCCAGCATGGTCGCCGACCGGCTCGGCTGGGAGCTGGACACCATCGACGAGCGGCTCGACCCCTGCCTCGCCGGCGCCCGCGTCACCACCCCTCACCTGACCATCGAGCAGGGCATGACGACCGGGATCCACCAGGTGGTGCAGGGGCTGCGGGGCGGCACGGTGGTGCTCACCGTCGACCTCGAGATGCGCGTCGACGCCACCGACAGCTTCGACGCGATCGAGATCGACGGGACGCCCGACGTCAGCCTGCGGTTGCAGGGGGGCGTGAGCGGCGATGTCGCCACCAGGGCGATCACGGTCAACTCGATCCCGAGGGTGGTCGCGGCGCCGCCCGGGCTGCTGCGGATGATCGACCTACCGCTCATCTCGGCGTTCGGGGCCGTATGACCGGTCTCAGCGGGTGACAGGAGGCGCATCCGGATGGACGTCACAGACCACAAGCGTCGGCTCGTCAACTGCCTCCGCATCATGGAGCGCGAGGGCCTGTTCGAGCTCACCTACGGGCACATGAGCTGCCGCCACCCCACCGAGCAGGGACGGTTCCTGATCCTCGGGAACCTGCACGACCGCGGGATGCACATCGCGGACGTGACCGTCGACGGCATCGTCACCATGGACGAGCGCGGGGAGACCCTCCCGGGCGAGGTTGACGGTCCGGGCGAGCGCTTCATTCACCTCGGCGCCTATGCCGCCCGCCCCGACGTCCACGCGGTCGTCCACTGCCACCCGCCCCTGTCGACCTCGTTCAGCGTCGCCGGCGTGGAGATCCTGCCCGTCGACCACCTCGGGTTGATCTTCACGCCGAGCGTCCCCATCCACGACTACTCGGGGCAGGTGGACACGCCCCAGAAGGGAGCCGCGGTCGCCGAGACGCTCGGCGACCGCACCGCGGTGCTGCTCCGCTCGCACGGGGTCGCCGTGGTCGGGGACGACATCGAGAAGGCCTGCCTGGCCACACTGGCCCTGGAACGGACCGCGGCCATGCAGCTCCACGCGAGCCAGATCGGCACGCCGCGGCCGGTCCCGCCCGAGTACACGATGGACGGTGGCCGCTTCAGCGAGGGGCTGGACGAGAAGGAGTACTTCGAGACCGCCTGGGCCTATTACGCGTGGAAGTACAAGACCTCGCTCATGTGAGCGGCTGCCGGGGTCTACTCGTACAGGACGCCATGGCTGCGGAGGAGCTCGGTGATCTGCTCGACCCGGTCAATGAACAGCGGGTGCTTGGCGTCGGTGAGCTTACGCGGCCGCGGGAGGCCGACGGTCAGGGTCTCCAGGATGCGGCCCGGTCGCGGGGAGAAGACGAAGATCCTGTCCGCCAGGAAGACCGCCTCGCTGATGCTGTGGGTGACGAACACGACGCTCTTGCGGTCCTCCAGCCACAACGACTGGAGGTCGATGCCCATCTGCTCCCGGGTCAGCGCGTCCAGGGCCGCGAACGGCTCGTCCATGAGCAGGATCGGAGGGTTGTGGAGCAGCGCCCGGCAGATGGCCACACGCTGCCGCATGCCACCGGACAGCTCGGAGGGGTAGGCGTCCTCGAACCCGTCCAGCTTGGTCGCGCGGGTGAGCTCCAACGCTCTGGTGCGCGCCGCCGCCCGGTCCATGCCCCGGACCTCGGCCTGCAGCAGGATGTTGCGGAGCGTGGTCCGCCACTCGAGCAGGGTCGGGTCCTGGAACACCATGCCGAGATCGGTGTAGGCACGGTCGACCACGGTCGTGCCGATCCGGACCGTGCCGGCGCTGGGCGCCAGCAGCCCGGCGATGATCAGGAGCAGGGTGCTCTTTCCGCACCCACTCGGCCCTAGGAGGACGACGAACTCGCCGGCCCGGATCTCGAGGTCGAGCTCGTCGAGCGCGGCCACGCGCCGGCCCTGGCCCTGGTAGTCGTGGCGGACGCCCTGAATGGTGATCGGCAGGCCGGCGCGCCGGTCCGCAATGGCGGTCTTGATGGCCGACGGCGAGGCGTCGTCTCCCATCAGGTCACGCTCCGCATGTACTTGGCTCCGAGCCGGACAGTCGCCGCCCTGGCGAGAAGGGCTGAGCCAGCGTAGAAGACCACGCCGAGGGCCGCGACAACCAGGATGGCCGCGAACGCGAGCGCGCTGTCGCGGTTGCCGCTGGCGAGGAGGAGCAGGTTGCCCAGCCCGTTGGCGGAGCCAACGAACTCGGCGACCAGGGCGCCGACCACGGCGAGCGTCGCCGACGTGCGGAGGGCGGCGGCCACATATGGCGCCGCCGCCGGGAGCATCACGTACCGCAGCAACCGGCCGGACCGGCAGCCCATCGACCGGGCGAGATGCATGGTCGACGTGGTGATGCTCTCGACCCCGACGACGGCCGCCAGGGTGAGCGGGAAGAACGTCACCAGCACGGTCGTGATGAGCTTGGGCATCGCCCCGAAGCCGAGCCAGGCCACGAACAGCGGTGCCAGCGCGACCTTCGGCAGGCTCTGGATGGCCACGATCGGTGGCATGAGCAGACGCCGGGCGACGCGCCACCGCGCGATCACGAATCCTGTCGGCACGCCCACGATCAAGCTGATGAGCAGGCCAAGGGCAGCGATCTGGGCGGTGGCCACGGCATTGGCGAACAGGTCCGCCCGGCGGTCGACCATCGTGGCGAGGACGGCCCCGGGTGGGGGAATGATGTAGCGGGGGATCTCGAACAGCTCGACCGCCGCCCACCATGCCACGAAGAGTGCGACCAGCACGCTCGCTGGGAGCAGGACGTCAAGAGCTCGGCGCCGCGACGGCGCCGCGTCGCCGAGCTGCGAGCGCTCGAAGGGCGGGGACACCCGGCTCAATGGCCGTACCCCCCGCGCCTCGAACCGTGCAGCAGCCAGGCCTCGAGCAGGTCCACCAACCGCACCAGCGCCCACGACAGCAGGACGAGGGCGATCAGGCTTGCGTACAGCAGCCCGCCGTCCAGCCGCCTGGACGCGCCCAGGATCTGGTAGCCGACGCCGCGGTCGCTGCCGAGGTACTCGGCGAGCACGGCGCCGATGGCGGCGAGGGTGACCCCGAGCCGGATCCCGCTGAGGAACGACGGCAGGGCCGCCCAGACCCGGAAGCTCAGCAGGGTCCGGACCGGGCCGGCGCCCATGCTTGCGGCGAGCAGGCGCTGCTGCTCGCTGAAGCGCTCGAGCCCGACCATGGTGGCGATCAGCATCGGGAAGAACGAGATCAGCGCGGCCATCACCACCTTGGGCAGCGGCGAGAACCCCCACCAGATGATGAAGATCGGCGCGAGCGCCTCCTTCGGCGCCGACTGCGCCGCCACCAGTAAGGGGAACACGGCGCGGCGCAGGGGCCGGAACGACATCAGTGCCACCGCCCAGACGAGCGCCCCCACGATGCCCAGGCCAAGCCCGAGAGCGATCTCGGACGTCGTGACGGCAACGTTGGACAGGAACAGCTGCGGGCTCGCGGTGAACGCCTCAAGCACCGTGTGTGGCTGCGGCAACAGGTACTCGGGGATCTCCGGCCAGATGACCAGGGTGAGCTGCCAGAGCCCGATCAGCCCGGCGGCGACCGCCGCCGCGGTGAGCAACCGGCGCCCCGCACCGAGCGCGGCCCCTGCCATCTTCCCGCGTGGCGCCCGCCACAGCTGCATGGGAACCGCTCAGCCGGCCTGGACGAACTGGTTGGTGTAGTAGTCCGCGGGCGCCTTTGGCTGGCTCAGCCCAGCGTACTTCTGCAGGGTCGTGAGCGTGTCGCTCCAGTCCTGTTCGTCCATCACGCCGACAGGCTTGTCCTTGGTTCGCTCGGTGTGCAGGTTGTTGATCACCTGCTCGAGGGCGATCTTGGCTTCCTCGGGCTTGACGGACTGCGGGAAGCGGTCGGCGAGCTGCTTCACGGCCTCGTCGGGCTGCTCCTGGCAGAACTGGAATCCACGCTGCACCGCCCGCGCAAACGAGCGGATCGTGTCGGGCTGGTCGGTGATCATCTTGTTGGAGGTGATGAGCCCGTTGCTCAGGGTCACCACGCCGTAGTCGGCATAGTGCTGGACGTTCAAGCCGCCCTCGGCCTGAGACTGCGCGATCGGCACGTCCGAGCTGGAGTAGCCGACGATCGCGTCGACCCGCTTCTGCAGCAGCGCGGTGATCTTGGCCGCCGGGTCGATGTTGACGATCTTGACGGACTTGGGGTCGACGTTGTTGGCGTTCAGGTAGGCGGGCAGGAGCTGCAGCGGCGCCTCACCCGAGGTCGCGCCGACCGACTTGCCGGCCAGGTCCTGCGGCTTGGTGATGGCCTTCTCCTTGAGGGAGATGATGACGCTCGGGTTGCGCTGGAAGATGCCCATCACCATCTTGATCGACGCGCCGTCGTTGATCGTCTTGGCGACCACGCCGGCGTCGGAGAGCCCGAAGTCGTTGGACCCGTTGGCCACCAGGTTGGCGGCCGTCCCCGAGCCCGATCCTTCGAGGATCTGCACGTCAAGGCCCTCTTCACGGAAGTAGTCGTTGCCAAGCGCCGAGAAGAAGCAGGTGTGGGACCCATCGGCGATCCAGTCGAGCCGCAGGGTCACCTTCTTGAGGCCCCCACCGCCCTCCGAGCCGCTCTCCTGGTTGTCCGACCCCCCGCAGCCGGCCGCGACCACGGCCAGTGCCAGGGCGAGCACGAGCAAACGGACCCGCGTCATACGTCCCCACCTCTCTCGGTGGCCCGGACGGGGCAGAAGCTGCCGCCCGACTAGACAGCATCTCGGTCAACGGGGGCGATCGTGATAGAGACCTACCAAAGTATCACGACGTTAAGCTATCCGAGGGGGGTAGGGCTGTCAACGGCGCCTGCGAGCGTCAACGGCCGCCCCGTGCCCTCGGTCCCCACAGCACGGGGTTCTGAGCCGTTTCCACCGCGCAGGCCCGCCGGTAGGCCTCCTCGAGGTACGGCTGGTATCTGGCGGAGGCGCGAACCGCCTCCGCCACCGCCGGGGCGATGTCCCGGTAGGCCTCTGCGAAGGCCTCCAGGATTCCGTCGCGGTCGATCATTGTCACTCGGCCGTCCTCGACGACGATCTGTCCGTCGACGATGACCATGTCGACCGACCCCCCGGTGTCGGCGTAGACGAGCTGTCGGAGCGGACGGTGGAAGGGCAGGTAGGCGAGGCGATCCCGGTCCACAAGGGTGAGGTCGGCCCGCTTGCCACCTTCGATGCTGCCCAGCTCGTTCTCGCGGCCCACGGCGTAGGCGCCGCCCATGGTGGCGACCCGCAGGGCGTCCTCGGCGGTCGGCCAGCGATGGAAGTCGTCGTCCCAGAGCCGCTGGACAATGCAGAGCAGCTTCATGCCTTCGAAGAGGTTGGCGGAGTCGTTCGCGGTCGGGCCGTCGGTTCCGAGGGCGACGTGGGCGCCGCGCTCGAGCAACCGCAGCACCGGCGCGACGCCGTTGCCGAGCTTGAGGTTGCTGACCGGGTTGGAGATCACCGAGCAGCCGGTCTCGGCGACGATCTCGATGTCCTCGTCGGTGAGCCAGACCGCGTGGACAAGGCCGAACGCGCGGTCCAGGACCCCGAGGTCGCGAAGGTGCGCGACGGCGCTCCGGCCGTAGTTGCGCTCGTCAAGGACAACCTCGGCCTTGCTCTCCTGAATGTGCGAGACGATCGGGATCGCGTACTCACGCGCCAGGCGCCAGCATTCCGTGAGCAGCTCGTCGCTGCACCGGGTCGACCCGTTGGGGGCCACGGCGAGCCGCACGCGGGCCTCCGGCGGGCCAGCCATCTCGCGCAGGACGTCGTCCAGGAACGACGTGAGCTCCCTGGTCGAGGGGAAGGGACGCTCGTCGAGCTCGTCACGAAGCTCCTGCGGCAGCAGCTCGGCGAGCCAGGGGATGGTCCTGTACATCATCCGGTCGAGCACGTTGCAGGTGATCCAGGCGCGCATGCCAACGCTCCGGTAGCAGTCGAGCGCCGCTGCGACGCTCTCCCGGTAGGCGCCCAGTGCCACCTCGGGACGCCGATCGACCGGCGAGGCCATGTGCACGGTGTCGTCGAGCGCCGTGGTCGTGCCCGACTCGAGCATCTCGATCGCGCTGGTCATGTGCCGCAGGTAGAGCTGCTCGCTGGAGAGCCGCAGGCTGGAGGCGTAGGGGTGGGCGTACAGCAGGAAGGGCTCCAGCGAGAGGTTGTCGATGGCACCCTTCCAGTAGTCGGCGGTCGAGTGCAGGTGACAGTTGATCAGCCCCGGGATGACGATGCGGCGGCTCGCGTCGACCGTGCGGTCCGGCTCGGGGTGGGCGTGCTCCTCCGGCACCGGCCCATCGCCCACCCACAGGATCCGCTCGTCCTGGACCAGCACCGAGCCCCGCTCGTGGATCCGGCCGTCCGGGTCCATCGTGATGACGTGCCCGCCCTTGATGAGCAGTCGCATCCTGCGCTCCTTCCCTGCCGCGCTGTCTCCCGCTCCCGCGCCGCTGGAAGTAGTTCTCTATCGAGTATCTTCCCGAAGGACGAGTCCGATGTCCCGTCCGCGTAGGTCGCTACGCCTCGGCTCCGATTGTCTCTTCCTCGTACGGCTGGCCGCTGAGCGTGACCAGGAGCTTGGAGAGCAGCTCCACCAGAGTCTCCCGTTCCCCTGAGGTGAGCGAGGACAACAGCTGGGCCTCGTTGGCGAGGTGTGCCTCGACCGCCTCGTCGATCAGCCGGTGGCCGCGGGCGGTCAGGCCCACAAGCACGCCCCGGCGGTCGTGGGGGTCGGGCATGCGGACCACGAGCCCAACTTCCTCGAGCCGGTCGATGCGGTTGGTGATCGCGCTGGAGGAGATGAGGAACGACCGGTACAGCTCCGTGGGAGACAGCCGGTACGGTGGACCGGACCTGCGCAGGGCCGCCAGCACGTCGAACCCGCCGCGCGCCAGCCCGTACACCGCGAAGATCTCCTCGACGTGACGTTCCAGCACCCTGGCAACCCGCGAGACACGGGCGATGACCTCCATGGGCGCCAGGTCGAGATCGGGCCGCTCGCGACGCCACTGATCAATGATCCGGCCGACGGGGTCAGCTGGCTTGTCGGGCGGTCGTCGGGCGGTTGTCGGGCCGTTAGCGGGCTCGTTGACCAATCTCTCGATCCCTTGTAGCTTCATGTCGAATTATCTCGCCCGGATAGGGTACCTCATGGTCGGTAGCGGGCGCCCATCGGAGCGGGCTGCCGGACCGGAGAGGGGGAACGATGAGCTTCCGAGCCGTCGACGACTTCGACATCACGACCTCCCCGGACTATGCCGGGGACCGCCCGCCGGATGTCTACAAGCTCCACCAGTACTCATACCTCGACGAGTATGAGCGGATCTGGGGACGCCCGTGGGGCACGCCCGGCATCGGGACGCTGCGCGAGGTCGGGCTGGTCCGCCCCTCGGACTACGAGGGCCACCGCCTGTGGATGCAGGACCCCAGGTTCTTCCTGCTCCGCTACCGCGATCAGATCGACGTGGAGACGCTGATCCAGAACCACAAGCAGTACGCCGAGCTGCTCGAGCAGCACGGGGTCAAGATCCACTGGATGGAGTTCGAGGACAACTGGGGGGCCTGGGGCCCCATGCGCAAGTTGTTCGTGTGCGAGGAGGTCCGCGTGGTGCGCGGCGGCGCGATCCTGCCGCGCTTCGGTCACGGCTCGTACAAGCGAGGGCTCGAGCGGGAGTTCCAGAAGTTCCTCACCAAGATCGGCTGCCCGGTCCTGTACACGGTGCACGGCGATGGGATCTGCGAGGTCGGCCCGATGTTCGTCGCCCTGGCCGAGGACGTCTTCGTCGCGGGGCTGTCGTGCGCCTCCAACCGCGAGGGCATCGAGCAGGTGCTGCCCGTCATGTACCGCTCGGGGGTCAAGGAAGTGCACCTCATGGAGCTCCCGACGATCGTGGACACCTTCGAGTCAGGCGGCGAGTTCCACGTCGACATGGTGATCTCGCCCGTGGACCTGCGCAAAGCGATCATCTACCCCGACAACCTGCCTTGGCAGACCTATGTCTGGCTGCGGGACAGGGGCTTCGAGCTCATCGAGATCCCGCACGATGAGCAGCGCTACTGCCCGGCGAACCTGATCCTGCTCGAACCCGGCAAGGTCATCATGGCCAAGCAGGCGCAGAAGACCATCGCCAAGGTCCGCGCGGCGGGCGTTGAGGTCATCGAGTTCGACTCCGGCGGCATCATGCAGGGCGGGGTCAACGGGCTGAAATGCATCACCATGGAGCTGCTGCGCGACCCCGGTCCGGGTCTCGACGACTGACGCCTCGACGACGGAGGGGCGCCGACGAGGAGGAGAGCTCATGTCGCCGGTCCTGGACATCATGCGCCGTCACCCCGTACCGGGGACGATCGTCCGCGAGTGGGTCATTCCGGCCAGGGAGTACGCGGCCTTCACCCTTGCCAGAGGCGACTGTCTTCGATTCGTGGACATCGAGGGCCAGCAGGTTCCCGACCTGGTCTGCTTCAACTCAGCCGACCTGACCGAGGAGCTCAACCTCGGCAACAGCCTGCTCTTGAACCGGCGGCGCGAGCTGGTAGCTGGCGACCGGCTGTACTCGGTTGTCTGCAACCCGATGATGACGATCACCGACTACTCCAACGCGGTGAGCTACGCCTATGGCCCGATGTGCAGCGAGGAGCTCAACCGCATCCGGTACGGGGTTCCCAACACCCGGAACTGCCGCGACAACTTCGCCATGTCGCTCGCCGACTGGGGCATCGACCGCCGTCGCATCCCCAACGCCTTCGTCCCCTTCATGAATGTCCAGACAACAGACGAAGGCGTCCTCGAGATCCGGCCGCCAACGAGCGAGCCCGGCGACTACTACGACATGCTGGCCGAGATGGACCTCCTGGTGTCGGTGTCCAACTGCCCACAGGAGCGCAATCCCTGCAACGGGTTCAACCCAACGCCGATGGGCATGATCATCTACCGGCCGTCGCAGCTCGACGTCCAAGGCCGGGACGCGAGCTCAGCTGAGGGAAAACCCGGCGAGGCGGCGGGCGCCCTCAACTAGGGCATCGGTGTCGGCGGCCAGTGAGAGGCGGACCCAGCCTTCGCCGGCGGGTCCGAACGCGGTGCCCGGGGCGACGGCGACGCGTTGGCGCCTGAGCAGTTCGAGGGCGAACTGGCGGGCGCTGGGCGCCCGGTCGGCGATCCTCACCCAGGCGTAGAAGGCACCCGCCGGCCGATGGCACGGCACGCCCAGCCGGTCCAGCAGGGCGACCAGGGTGTCGCGCCGCTCCCGGTAGGCGTCGCGCATCCGCGCCACCTGCTCCTGCGGCCCGTCGAGCGCGGCCAGCGCGGCCAGCTGGGCCGGCGCGTTGACGCATGACAGCAGCGCCTGCTGCAGCCGGGCCAGCGGGGATGGCGGCCCGGCCGGGGCGACGAGATAGCCCACCCGCCAGCCGGTCATGGCGAAGGTCTTGGAGAAGCTGTAGCAGGAGATGACCCGATCCGCGTGGCCGAGGGCGGCCGGGCTGGCGAAGGTACCGTCGAAGGTGATGGCGTCGTAGCACTCATCGGAGATGACCCAGAGATCGTGCTCGGCGGCGAGGTCGAGGAGGTCGCGGAGGAGGTCGGCAGGAATGATCGTGCCCAGCGGGTTGGACGGCGAGTTCAGCACGATCGCCCTGGTACGCGGGCCGACGAGCCGTTCCAGGTCGTCGGAGGCGGGCAGGAAGCCCAGCTCGGGCCGGAGAGGGTACAGCCGCTCGACCGCGTGGACCAGCCCCGCCATCATCCGGAAGTTCGGCCAGCCCGGGTCGGGCAGCAGGACCTCGTCGCCCGGCTCCAGCACGCCGAGCATCGCCAGGTGGATCGCCTCGATCCCGCCCGCGGTGACGACCACCTGGTCGGGTTCGGCGTGGTAGCCGTTCAGCCGACGGACCTTCGCCGCGACCGCCTCCCGGAGGGCCGGCACCCCGGCGCTCTGGACGTACCGGGTCCAGCCGTCCCGGGCGGCCTGGTGGGCCGCCTCGACGACGTGGGGTGGCGTGGCGAAGCTGGGCTCCCCGACCTCCAGGTGGATCACGTCCCCGGCCGCCCAGGCCAGCTCCATCAGCTCCCGGATGCCGGACGGCGGCAGCGACACCGCCGCTTGCGCGAACCGCATCCATCGCTCCCTTGCACCGGCGGAATCCCAGGTGGGAAACTACCACGACGTTAAGATTGTTTCCCCGAGAGGCCGACGAGGCAAGACCTCCTGGCACCTGTGAAACCCGCGCCGTTCGACTATGCCGCCCCTGCCAGCCTCGACGAGGTGGTTGCGACCCTCGCCGAGCATGGCGACGACGCCAAGGTCCTGGCCGGTGGCCAGAGCCTGGTGCCGCTGCTGGCCTTCCGGCTGGCCGCTCCCTCGGTGCTGGTCGACCTCAACGGCGTCGCCGGGCTGGAGCACCTGCGCCTGGAGGGAGACCGGCTGGTGGTGGGTGCGCTCGTCAGGCAGCGGACGATCGAGCGGCTACCGGGTCTCCGTCGCCGGTGCGCGATGCTGGCCGAAGGTGTCGCCCAGATCGGCCACGTGGCCATCCGCAACCGGGGGACGGTGGGCGGCAGCCTGGCCCACGCCGACCCGGCCGCGGAATGGCCGGCGCTCGCCCTCGCCCTCGACGGCGAGTGTGAGGTCCTCGGGCCGCGGGGACGCCGGATCGTGCCCGCCGAAGCGCTGTTCGTCAGCTATCTCACCACCTCGCTCGAGCCCGACGAGCTCATCACCGAGCTGCGGCTGACGCTGCCCGGCGGCAAGGTCGGCTCCACCTTCGTGGAGCTGGCCCGCCGTCACGGGGATTTCGCGATTGCCGGGGTCGGCGCCATGCTGGGACTGGCCGAGGACGGCTCGGTGGGGCGGTCCCGGCTGGTCCTGATCGGTGTGGGCGAGCGGGCTGTGCGGGCACACCGGGCCGAGGCACTGCTGGTGGGGGAGAAGCCCAGCGACGAGCTGCTGGACGAGGCGGCGGCCGCGGTCGACGAGGCGATCGCGCCCGGATCGGACCTGCACGGCTCGGCCGAGTACCGCCGGCAGGTGGCCACGGTGCTGACTCGGCGGGCACTGGCCGTGGCGAGGGCCCGTGCCAACGGGAAGGAGATTGGGCCAGATGGCCAAGCGTGAGATCGAGCTCCGGGTCAACGGCCGCTCGCTGCGGGGGTTGGCGGAGCCGCGCATGACCCTGGCCGACTTCCTCCGTGACGTGCTCGGCCTGACGGGCACGCACCTCGGCTGCGAGCACGGCGTCTGCGGCGCCTGCACGATCCTGCTGGATGGGCGCTCGGTCCGTTCCTGCCTGCTGTTCGCGGTCCAGGCCCAGGGGTGCGAGCTGCGCACGGTCGAGGGCCTGGCCGACACCGACGGTCCGCTCCATCCGATCCAGGAGGCGTTCTCGGAGCAGTTCGGGCTGCAGTGCGGCTTCTGCACGCCCGGGTTCCTGATGAGCGTGTGCGAGCTGCTGGCCGACGACCCCGACCCGGGCGAGGAGGAGATCCGCGTCCACCTGAGCGGCAACCTCTGCCGCTGCACCGGCTACCAGAGCATCGTCGCGGCGGTGCAGGCGGCCGCCAGGCGCCTTTCGGCTCAGCCGAGCAGCGAGCGGACGTAGGCGGGGCTGAGCGGCGTGCGGCGGACCACCTCGCCCGACCCGAGGGCGTCTTCGACGGCGTTGGCGATCACGGCCGGACCGGGGATGGTCCCGCCCTCGCCCACGCCCTTGACGCCGAGGGGGTTCAGCGGCGACGGCGTCTCCATGTGGGCGAGGGTGATCGGCGGCACGTCGGCGGCGGTGGGCACCAGATACTCGGCAAGGGTCCCGGAGAGGAGCTGCCCCTCCTCGTCGTAGACCAGCTCCTCGAACAGGGCGCCGCCGATGCCCTGGGCGACCCCGCCGCGGACCTGGCCGTCGACGATCGCCGGGTTGATCGGGCGGCCGCAGTCGTGGACCACGGCGTAGCGCAGGACCCGGACCTCGCCGGTGCCGGGATCGACCTCGACCACCGCCGCATGGGCCCCGTTGGCCCAGGTCACGGTGGGCGGCTCGAAGTACTCGGTGGCGGCCAGCTCGCCCCCGCCGGCCTCGGCCGCGCGGGCCACCTCGCCCAGGTCCAGGCCGCGTTCGGGCGATCCCACCACCGCCACCCGGCCGTCGCTGACGACCAGGTCGGCAGTGGCCACCTCGAGCAGGTCGGCCGCCTGGGCAACCGCCTGCTCGCGGACGGTCAGGGCGGCCGCGGCCACTGCGTTCCCGGCCACCACCGCGCTGCGCGAAGCGACCGTCCCCCAGCCACGTTCCAGCCCGGCGGTGTCACCCCCGATGACCGTCACGGCGGCCGGGTCCACCCCGAGGCGCTCGGCGCAGACCTGGGCCAGCACGGTGGCGTGGCCCTGGCCCTGGGAGCAGGCGCCGGTCCGGACCAGGACCCCGCCATCGTGGGCCACCCGCACCGCCGCACCCTCGAAGGGCCCGATGCCGGTGCCCTCCACGTAGCAGGCGACCCCGACGCCGAGGCGGCGCCCGTTCGAGGGTGCGGACCGTCCGACCGTTCGCTTCGTGGCGCCGTCGTAGTCGACCAGCTCGGCCGCGCGCCGCAGGGCGGCCGGGTAGTCGCCACCGTCGAGCACCAGCGGCTCCCCGTCCCGGTAGAGGATGCCGGCCCGGAACGGCAGCTCGTCGGGGCGGAGCAGGTTGCGCAGGCGCAGCTCGACCGGGTCCAGGTCGAGAGCGCGGGCGGCCCGCTCGATGGCCCGCTCCATCGCGAACACCGCCTCGGGGCGGCCGGCGCCCCGGTAGGGGGCGGCCGGGACCTTGTTGGTGAGCACGGCGGTGGCCACCGCCTCGAGGTTCGGTACCCGGTAGGGGCCCTGGAGGTGGGCGATGGTGTTGTAGGGGATCACCAGGCCCAGCGGGTTGAAGGCGCCGCTGTCCACCAGGAATTGGTCGCGCAGGGCCAGCATGCGGCCGTCTCGGTCAAGGCCCAGCTCGACGTGGTGGACCTGCTCGCGGGCGTGGATCGCACTGCGCATGTGCTCGGCCCGGTCCTCGACCCACTTGACCGGCCGGCCGGTGCGCAGGGCGAGCAGGGCGACGATCAGGTCCTCGGGGTACAGCACGCCCTTGCCGCCGAAGCCGCCGCCGACGTCGGGGGCGACCACCCGGACCCGGTCCGGGGCCAGCCCGGCGACCCGGCTCACCGCCCGGCGCAGTGGATGGGCGTTCTGGGTGGTGGACCAGAGGGTGAGCAGGCCGGCGGAGTCGTAGTCGGCGAGGGCGGCCCTGGTCTCGAGCGGC
Organism: Actinomycetes bacterium; assembly: GCA_035275125.1. Classification (GTDB taxonomy): domain Bacteria; phylum Actinomycetota; class CALGFH01; order CALGFH01; family CALGFH01; genus CALGFH01. The sequence goes on from DATENJ010000300.1 coordinate 21,176, forward strand.
AGGGGCGCCTGGCGCTGGATCGCGAACCGTTCGCGGACCACCACCTCCGCGTGGGCGAGCGCGGCGTTCGCGTCGCCGCTGCGCACCTCGAAGTGGACGGCCACGTTGTCGTCCCAGCCGTCGTGGACCAGGGGCGCGCCAGGGGCCAGGGCCGCCTCCGGGTCGGTCACCGCCGGCAGCGGGTCGTAGTCGACCTCGATCAGCTCGGCGGCGTCCTCGGCCAGGTAGCGGTCGGCGGCCAGGAGGACCGCGACCGCCTGCCCGGCGTAGCGGACCCGGTCGGCCGGTAGCAGCGGCGGGTGGCAGGGCCGCAGCAGCGGGCGCAGCGCCGCCACCAGCTTCTCGGGCGGCGTGTCCCACAGGAACGGCGGCAGCGTGCCTGCCGGCAGGTCCTGGGCGGTGAACACCCCGGCCACCCCGGGCAGGGCCAGGGCGGCGGCGGCGTCGACGCCCAGGAGGCGGGCGTGGGCCACCGGGCTGCGGACGAAGTGGGCGTGGAGCTGCCCGGGACGGGCCAGATCGGCCACGAACCGCCCGGCGCCGCGCAGCAGCCGGTCGTCCTCGCGCCGGGGCAGCGACCGCCCGATCCAGCTCTGTCCCACGCCAGCCTCCTCGGCTACAATCTCAACCTCAAGATATCCTACCGAGGAAGGGCCGTAGGCGATGCGGGTCGACCTCGCTGGCGCCGTTGCCCTGGTCACCGGGGCCAGTCGCGGCATCGGCAGGGCGGCCGCCCTGGCCCTGGCCGAGGCCGGCTGCGACGTCGCCGGCCTGGCCCGGAGTCAGGCCGACCTCGAGTCGCTCGGCACGGAGGTCGGCGCCGCCGGCCGTGCGTTCCTGCCGCTGGCGGCCGACCTGACCGACCTGGAGCGCCTGCCGGGCATCGTCGCGGCCGCCTGGGAATGGCGCGGCGGTCTCGACGTGCTGGTCAACGGGGCCGGCGTCATCGTCCGGACCGAGCCGCCGGCGATCACCCCCGAGGCCTGGGACCACACCTTCGCCGTGAACGTCCGCGGCCCCTTCTTCCTGACCCAGGAGGTCGGCGCCCGCATGCTGGCCGGACGGGGCGGCAGCGTCGTCAACATCGCCTCCCTGGCCGGCGAGCGGGTGACCGGCGCGGCCATCCCCTACCAGGCCAGCAAGGCGGCGATGATCCAGCTCACGCGGGCCCTGGCGGTCCGCTGGGCGCCACGGGTGCGGGTCAACGCCGTCGGGCCGGGATACATCCGGACCAGCCTGAACGCCACCTGGCTGGCCGACCCGGGCAACCGGGCCTATGTCGAGGGCCACACCCCGCTCGGCCGGGTCGGCCAGGTGGACGACGTCGTCGGGGCGGTGGTCTTCCTCGCCTCGCCGGCCGCGGGCTACATCACCGGGCAGCACCTGCGGATCGACGGGGGCTGGAGCGCCCAGTAGCGTCCGGAGCCCGGCCGGGGTCGCGCGACCTGGTCGGCGGCGGGCGGTCCTCGAACTGCAGGAGCAGCCGGCGCAGCACCTCGGCCAGCTGGGCGCGCTCCTCGACGGTGAGCGAGGACAGCAGCCGGTGCTCGTTGGCGGTGTGGGCCGCCACCGCCTCGTTGATCACCTTCTGGCCCTTGTCGGTGAGGGCCACCAGCAGGCTGCGGCCGTCCCCTGGGTCGGGGATGCGTTCGACGAGGCCGGCCGTGGCCAGCCGCTCCAGCCGGTTGGTCATGGCCCCCGAGGAGACCAGCAGCGCGTTGTAGAGATCGGTGGGGGACAGGGTGTGCGGCGGCCCGGCCCGGCGCAGCGCCGCCAGCACCGCGAACTGCGGCTCGTTCAGACCGGAGCCGGCCAACACGGTGGCGATGCTCCGCTCCAGGAACCGCGACAGCCGCGACATGCGGCCGATGATGCCCATCGGGGACACGTCGAGGTCCGGCCGCTGCTGGGCCCACTGCTCGAGGATGTGGTCGACGTGGTCCTGCGGCGGCGCCTGCTCGACGGCCTGGTCGCTCGACATAGAGAGATTCTACGGCTGCCCCCGGCCCCTGCCCATTCGAGCTTGACGCCACCTGGGCCGTAAGGTATCTAAACGCTAAGATAACTTGCCGCACGGGGTCGGCACCACGGGAGCGGAGATGGAGCGCGTCGGGTTTGCGGTCGGCTACGACCCCGCCATGGACGGCCGCGACATGGCCCACTGGATGGGTGAGGCCGAGCGGCGCGGCTACGAGATTGGCTTCTTCTCCGAGACGATTGAGCTGATGAGAGACTCGGTCACCTCGCTCATGGCCATCGGGCAGGCCACCGAGCGGCTGGTCGTCGGCTGCACCCAGATCGTCCGGCTGCGCACCCCTCTGGTGATGGCCCAGACGGCCGCCGCCCTGGATGAGCTGACCGGCGGCCGGCTACTGCTGGCCCCCGGCGCCTGCACCAGCACCCACGCCAAGCGCCACGGCCTTGAGCCGGCCGACCCTGCGGTCGCCCTCCGCGAGTGGGTCGAGTCGATGCGCGCCATCCTCACCGGCGAGCGGGTCAGCTACCACGGCCAGGTGGTCCACTTCGACGACGTGCAGCTCGGCTTCAAGCCGGCCCGCGACCAGATCCCGATGTTCATCCCGGCGACCAGCCGCACGGGGCTGCGGATCGCCGGCCAGATCGGCGACGGCGTGGTGCTGAACGCCGTCTGCTCGCCCGAGTACTCGGCCAACGCCCTCAAGATCGTGCGCGAGGCGATCGAGGAGTCCGGCCGCGACTGGGACTCCTTCGCCGTCTACCAGCTCGTCAACTGCTCGGTCGAGGACGACGAGCAGACCGCCCTTGACGCCATCCGCTGGGAGGTGGCCAGCAAGCTCGACCCCATCCAGCTCCCCTTCATCGCCGGGCCGAAGATGCGGGTCGGCGAGCCGTACTTCCACCCCGACGACTTCCCCAGGTTCGAGGAGGCCTGGAAGCGGGGCGGCAAGGAGGAGCTGATCGCGGCCGTGCCCGACTCCTATATCCGGGGCATGACCGCCAGCGGCACCCCCGATCAGGTCAAGGCCAAGGTGCAGCAGTTCCGTGACGTCGGGGTGCAGGTCCCGATCCTGCGGCCGGCCGCCGCCCACCAAGCCGAGCGCCTGCTCGACCTGTTCGCCCCGGCCTAGGCGGCGCCATGGAGGCGCCGCCGACACGCTGACCACGGCCGCCCCGGGCCGGGCGGCTGGATTCGACCGACGACGTCAAGGCGTGGCTGGACGGCGGCGCTCGCTGAGCCCGAGGACACGGCCGGCCCGGGTCACCCGCACCCCGTAGTCGCGCTCGGCCGCCTTCGGGCTGACCAGCCCCTCGGCCACGTCGCTGGCCACCGCCTCGGGCTCGCGGGTGAGCGGGTCGAAGAACCCGCCCCCGCCCGGCAGCTCCAACACGAACCTGGACCCGGCCGGCAGGGCCAGGCTCAGCTTGGGGTTGGGGCGGGTGCCGAGCGAGGTTTTGAAGCCGCCGGCCGCGCCGGGCCGGCCGCCCTGGTAGCCGTCGGCGCGGAAGCGGATCCGGTCGGCCAGCGAGGACACGACGTACGGCTCGCCGGTGCGCACCTCGACCTCGATGCGTTGGCCCAGCCCGCCGCGGAAGCGGCCGGGGCCGCCGGAGTCGCTGCGCAACTCCTTGGAGCGGATCACCAGCGGGGAGGTGGTCTCGATCACCTCGACCGGGGCGGTGGCGATGCCGCTGGGGAAGCTGGTGGTCGACAGCCCGTCCTTGGTCGGGCGGGCGCCGGTGCCGCCGGCGGCGAAGAACACCGTGATGAAGCGGTCACGGCCCTTGCCGCGCACGGTGGTCAGCCAGATGTTGCCGGCACCCTCGGCCAGCAACCGGTCTGGGATGACCTTGACCAGCGCGCCGAACACGGCGTGGGGCAGGAAGTGGCCGACGATGTGGCGGGCGGCCACCGCGGCGGGGAAGCGGGGGTTGAGGATGCTGCCCTCGGGGGCGACGGTGGAGACGGGCCGGAAGCTGCCGTCGTTGTGCGGCACCTCCGGGCTGATGGCGCACTTGAGGGCGTAGCTGGTGTAGGCGGCGGTGTAGTTGGGGACCACGTTCATGCCCCGGTCGACCTGGCCCGAGCTGCCGGCGTAGTCGACCACGATCTCGTCGCCGCGCACCTGCACCCGGCAGGCGATGGTCACTGGCTCGTCCAGCCCGTCGGTCTGGATCGTGTGGGTGTAGTCGCCGTCGGGCAGGGCGGCGATCGCCTCCCTGGTGGCCCGCTCCGAGCGTTCCAGGATCTCGGCCCCCAGTGCCTCCAGGTCCGGCAGGTCGAAGTCCTCCAGGTACTCAAGCAGCCGGTCGGCGCCGACCTGGTTGCCGGCCACCTGGGCGTGGATGTCGCCAAGGACCTCGTAGGGGGCGCGCACGTTGGCCTCGACGATCCGCAGCAGCTCGTCGTTGGGCCGGCCGGCCGAGAACAGCTTGGTCATGGGAATGAACAGGCCCTCTTCGTACAACTCGGCGGCGTCCGCCGACAGCCCCCGACCGCCGATGTCCATGGCGTGGCAGGTGTTGCCGAAGAAGCCGATCAGGCGCCCGTCGCGGAACACCGGCGTGACCACCGACAGGTCGTTGAGCTGCCCGGAGGTCTTCCAGGGGTCGTTGGTGATCAGGACGTCGCCCGGCTGGAGGGTCTCGGGCGGGAACGCGGCCAGGAAGTGGTGCATGGAGGTGGCCAGCGAGTTGATGTGGCCGGGAGTGCCGGTCACCGCCTGGGCCAGCATCCGGCCGCGGGCGTCGAACACCGCCGCCGACAGGTCGCCCGACTCACGCACGATCGGCGTGAACGAGGTCCGCTGCAGGGCGGCCGCCTGCTCGTTGGTGACCGTGACCAGCCGGCTCCAGAGGATCTCCAGGGTGACCAGATCGATCTCGCGACCGCCGTCGGTCCTCATCCGACCTCCACCTCCAGGTTCCCGAACTGGCCGACCAGGGCCCGCCCGCCGGGGCCGATGACCACGGTCGACTCGCGCTCCTCGACCACCGCCGGCCCGCGCAGCTCGGCGCCGGGCGCCAACCGGTAGCGGTCGACCACGTCGGTCTCAACGAAGCCGTCCGCCTCGGCGAACCAGACCGGCCGGCGGCCCTTGCGGGCGTCGGCCGCCGGCCCGCCGCCGGCGGCGACGTCCAGCTTCGGCTCGGGACCCATCACCCGCACCCGCCAGGTGGTCACCTCGGCCTCCACGCCGGGCGGTCGGTGGCCGTAGAGCCGGGTGTAGACCGCCTCGAACGTCGCCTCGACCTGGCGGACCGGGTCGTCGTCGAGGGCCTCGCCGAGGGTCACGGTCACCGCCTCGCCCTGGCCTCGGTGCCGCACGTCGACGGCCAGGTCGACCCGGACGTCGCCGGCGTCGACCCCGGCCTCGCGGAGCTGGTCGCGGCCCGCTGTGACCAGCTCGGCGATCGTGCGCCGGACCTCGTCCCAGGCGGTCTCGCCGAGCGGCGCGGGCAGGCTGCGGGCGAACTCGAAGCCGGGCGCCGCCGTCAGCATGCCGAAGGCCGACGCCACCCCGGCGCTGGGCGGGAACACCAGCCTGGCGATGCCGAGCGCCCGAGCAACGCCCCAGGCGTGCACCGGCCCGGCGCCGCCGGTGGCCACGAGGATGAAGCGGCGCAGGTCGCGTCCCCGCTCGATGGCGTGCATGCGGGCGGCGCTGGCCATGTTCTCGTTGACAACCCGGTGGACGGCCGCGGCCGCCTCCTCGACCGGCAGGCCGAGGTCGCCGGCCAGCCGCCCCATCGCCCGACGGGCCGCGGCCAGGTCCAGGCGCATCTCGCCGCCGAGGAAGAACTCCGGGTTGAGGTAGCCGAGCAGCAGGTCGGCGTCGGTCACCGCCGAGTCGGTGCCGCCCTGGCCGTAGCAGGCCGGGCCGGGATCGGCCCCGGTCGAGTCCGGGCCCACCTTGGGCAGGCCGAACGGCCCGACCCTGGCGATGCTGCCGCCTCCGGCGCCGATCTCGATGAGGTCGATCACCGGGACCCGCAGAGGCAGGCCGCTGCCCTTGGTGAAGCGGTACACCCGGGCGGCCTCGAACTCCCGGGCGACCAGGGGGATGCCATCCTCGATCAGGCAGGCCTTGGCGGTGGTGCCGCCCATGTCGAAGGCCAGCACGTTCCGGTGGCCGCCGCGGGCCCCCCAGAAGCCGGCGGCCAGTGCCCCGGCGGCCGGGCCGGACTCCAGCAGGCGGACCGGGAAGCGACGGGCGGTGTCGGCCCCGGCCAGCCCGCCGGCGCCGGTGGACAGCATGACCCGCAGCGGTCCCCTGATGCCCAGCTGCTCCAGCCGCTTCTGCAGCATCTCCAGGTAGCTGGACACCAGCGGCAAGACATAGGCGTTGGCCACCACGGTGGAGGTGCGGGCGAACTCCCCGAGCTCGGGGGAGACCTCGCTGGAGACGGAGACGGCCACGCCCGGCAACTCCCGGTGGAGCACCTCGGCCACCGTCCGCTCATGGTCGGGCCGCCGGTAGGCGTGCAGGAAGCTCACCGCCACCGCCTGCACGCCCTCCCGCTCCAGGCGCCGGGCCAGGCGGACGACCTCGCCGGCGTCCAGCGACTGGTCGACAGTGCCGTCGGCCAGGACCCGCTCGTCGACCTCGAAGCGCAGTCGCCGCGGGACCAGCGCCTCGGGCATCTCCAGGAACAGGTCGTAGAGGTCGTAGCGCAGCTCGCGGCGGATGGTCAGCACGTCGCGGAAGCCGCGGGTGGTGATCAGGGCGGTGGTCGCGCCCTTGCGCTCGATCAGAGCGTTGGACACCAGGGTGGTGCCGTGGACGATCTCGCCAACGGCTTCGGGCCGCACGCGGTCGAGCAGGCGGGCGATGCCGCTCTCGACCGCCATCGACGGGTCGCCGGGAGTGGTCAGCACCTTGGCGTTGGCGGTGACCCGACCCGCCTGCACGAGCACCAGGTCGGTGAACGTCCCGCCGATGTCGACGGCGACCCTGGTTCCGGCGGGCCCGGCCGCAGGTGCTGTTGTCTCCATCACAAGCTCCCGGGGGATATTGTCTTGATCTTGAGATATCATATCGTCATGTCCAGGGCTGACGAGCAGCTCGAAGCCGTCTACGACGATGTGCGGCGTCGCAACCCCGCCGAGCCCGAGTTCCACCAGGCCGTCGGCGAGGTCCTCCACAGCATCGAACCCGTCATCGCCGCCCACCCGGAATACCTGGAGGCCAAGATCCTCCAGCGGCTCTGCGAGCCCGAGCGCCAGCTGGTCTTCCAGGTGCCATGGGAGGACGAGCGTGGCGAGATCCACATCAACCGCGGGTTCCGGGTCGAGTTCTCCAGCGCTCTCGGCCCCTACAAGGGCGGGCTGCGGTTCCACCCCTCTGTCTGTCTCGGCATCGTCAAGTTCCTCGCCTTCGAGCAGGTCCTCAAGAACAGCCTGACCGGGTTGCAGCTCGGCGGGGGGAAGGGTGGTTCGGACTTCGATCCCAAGGGCCGCTCCGACCGCGAGGTGATGCGGTTCTGCCAGTCGTTCATGACCGAGCTCTACCGCCACCTCGGCGAGGACACCGACATCCCGGCCGGCGATATCGGCGTCGGCACCCGCGAGATCGGGTTCCTGTTCGGCCAGTACAAGCGCATCACCAACCGCTACGAGTCCGGCACCCTGACCGGCAAGGGGATCGGATGGGGTGGCGCGCCGGTCCGGACCGAGGCCACCGGCTACGGCTGCGCGCTGTTCGTCGGTGACATGCTGGCGGCGCGAGGCCAGTCGCTGGACGGGCGGCGGGTGGTGGTCTCCGGCTCCGGCAACGTGGCCATCTACGGGATCGAGAAGGCCCAGCAGCTCGGCGCCCGAGTGGTCGCCTGCTCGGACTCGACCGGGTACGTGGTGGACGAGAAGGGCATCGACGTCGACCTGCTGCGGCAGGTCAAGGAGCAGGACCGGCGCTGCCTTGACGCCTACGCCGAGGCGCGGCCCGACGCGACCTTCGTCCCCGGCCGTAGCGTGTGGGAGGTTCCCTGCGAGGTCGCGCTGCCCTCGGCGACCCAGAACGAGATCACCGGCGAGGTGGCCGCCTCGATGGTGCGCCACGGCTGTATCGCCGTCGGAGAGGGTGCCAACATGCCGACCACGCCCGAGGCGGTCGGGGTGTTCCTCGAGGCCGGGGTGGCCTTCGGCCCCGGCAAGGCCGCCAACGCCGGCGGCGTGGCCGCCTCGGCCCTGGAGATGCAGCAGAACGCGTCCCGCGACTCCTGGACCTTCGCCGACTCCGAGCGCCGGCTGGAGCAGATCATGCGCGGCATCCACGACCGCTGTCTGTGCACCGCCGACGACTGTGGTGCGCCGGGCAACTATGTCGTCGGTGCCAACGTCGCGGCCTTCACCCGCGTGGCCGACACCATGCTCGCACTCGGCATGGTGTAGCCGAAGCACGCGGACGCGACCGCGCTCCCGCCCACGCCGAGTCGCGCCACCGGCCCTGGCGACCCGGCGGCTGGCCACCGGTGGTTCGGGAGCTTGTCGCCAGTTGCTTTCGGTTTGGCCATTTGGCGGCGTTTGCCCGGTGAAGTTCCCCTGCTCGTCGTCCACAGCCCCTGTCCTTGCCATCTCGGGCACCTACTCCGGGGGGAGCAGCAGCCGTCTCGACCCGTGCGAGGTGCTCCATGGCTGGCCCCCACCCTCTCCCCTCGACCATCGCCAGACGGAAGTTCCTGGCCGGGACCGCCGGCACGGCCGGCCTCCTGATGGCGGCGGCCGTTCCCGGCGCCTGGGCGGCGCCGTCCCGGCGGCTGGATGACCCGTTCACCCTCGGGGTGGCCTCGGGCGACCCGACCCCGACCGGGGTGGTGCTGTGGACCCGCCTGGCGCCCCGCCCACTGGAGCCGGACGGGGGCATGCCCGGCCGGGCGGTCCCGGTCCAGTGGGAGGTGGCCACCGGGCCGCGGATCCGCAACGTGGTCCGCCGCGGCGTCGCCCTTGCCCATCCCCGCTACGCCCACAGCGTCCACGTCGAGGTCGACGGGCTCGACCCGGGCCGCACCTACTGGTACCGCTTCCGCGCCGAGGGGCACCTGAGCCGGGTCGGGCGGACCCGGACCACACCCGACCCGTTGCGGGCCCTGAAGCGGCTGACCTTCGCGTTCGCCTCCTGCCAGCAGTGGGAGCGTGGCTGGTACGTGGCCTGGCGGCATCTGGCCGAGGAGGACCTGGACCTGGTGCTCTTCCTCGGCGACTACATCTACGAGGGTGCCGGCCGGGGCGGGGGCGTGCGCCGCCACGCCGGCCGGGAGCCGACCACCCTGGCCGGCTACCGGGTCCGTCATGCCCAGTACAAGACCGACCCCGACCTCCAGGCCGCCCACGGCCGCCACCCCTTCGTGGTCACCTGGGACGACCATGAGGTCGAGAACGACTACGCCGGGTCGCATCCGGCCGACGGCGGCGACCCGGCCGCCTTCGCCCGCCGCCGGGCCGCCGCCTACCGGGCCTACTGGGAGCACCTGCCCATCCGCCGGCGTCCCCCGGACGGCCCCAACCTGCCGCTGTACCGGCGCCTGGCCTTCGGCGACCTGGTCGAGCTGTCCGTTCTCGACACCCGCCAGTACCGCGACGACCAGGCATGCGTGGCGAGCGGCGGCGGGCAGGTGGTGACCTGCTCCGAGCGCACCGACCCGCGCCGCTCCATCCTCGGCCGACGCCAGCGGCGCTGGCTGCTGGAGGGCCTTGACCGCTCCCAGGCCCGCTGGAACGTCCTCGCCCAGCAGGTCCTGATGACCGAGGTCGACCTGCGCCTCGGCCCGGGCCGGGCCTGGTACAGCGACGCCTGGGACGACTATTCCGCCGACCGGGCTCGGCTGCTGCGGTTCATCGCCCGGCGCCGCCCGGCCAACCCGGTGGTGCTGAGTGGCGACATCCACTCCTTCTTCGTCAACGACCTCAAGCTCGACAACCGCCGCGAGCATGCGCCGGTGCTGGCCACCGAGTTCGTCGGCACCTCGATCACCTCCGGCGCCGGCAAGTACGGCGCCTTCGCCAGGCACCTGCCGGAGAACCCCCACATCCGCTTCTTCGAGAGCCGCCTGCGCGGCTACACCCGCTGCACCATCCGCCCCGACAGCTGGCACACCGACCTGCGGGTGGTGAGCTCGATCACCGACCGCCACGCCAAGGTGCGCACCCTGGCCCGCTTCCTGGTCGAGGACGGCCGACCCGGCGCCCGCCGCCTCCACTGAACGTCCGCGAGCCGTCAGCGGATGGCCAGCGCCCGTTCGCTTCCATGCCCGGGAGTGGCTGACCGGCTGCTCTAGCCTGCCACCGACCAGCCGCCGTGCCGCTCACACCAACTTCGGAGGTCGCCTTGTCGTCACTTGGAGCTCTGCCGCCACGCCGGCGCGGGGTCGTGCTCGCACTCCTCACCGTGCTCGCCCTCCTGGTCCCGGCCCTGGCGCTCGCCCGTTCCGGCGCCAGCGACCGGACCCGGGAGGTCGCCAGGGCCGTCCAGGGCGGCCGCGCCCGCAACGTCCTGCTGTTCATCGGCGACGGCATGGGCGACTCCGAGATCACCATCGCCCGCAACTACGCCGTCGGCGCCGCCGGTCGCCTGACCATGGACTGGCTGCCCCTGACCGGCGCCTACACCACCTACGCGCTGCAGGAGGCCGACCCCTCGCTGCCCGACTACGTGACCGACTCGGCCGCCTCGGGGACCGGCTGGGCGACCGGGCACAAGACCTCCAACGGCCGCATCTCGACCACCGCCGGCACCGACACCGACCTGGCGACCATCCTCGAGCTGGCCCAGGCCCGCGGCTTCCGGACCGGCGACGTGAGCACGGCCGAGCTGACCGACGCCACCCCGGCCGTGCTCGCCGCCCACGTGGCCGCCCGCTCCTGCCAGGGGCCGGCCGACATGGCCAGCTGCCCCCAGGACAAGAAGTCGGCCGGCGGTCCCGGCTCGATCGCCGAGCAGCAGGTCGACCACAACGTCGACGTGCTCCTGGGCGGCGGCCGGCAGCGGTTCGAGCAGACCGTCGACGGCGGACCGGACGCCGGCCGGACCGTGGTGGCGTCGGCCGAGCGCCAGGGCTACCAGGTCGTGACCGACGCTTCCGGCCTGGCCGCGGCCGGCGCCACGCCCCTGCTCGGGCTGTTCAGTGCCGGCAACATGAGCCTGGATTGGTCCGGCGAGCTGGCCAGGCCCTACCCCGGGAGCGGCCCCCAGCGCTGTGTCGAAGGGCAGCGGCCGGCGGCCCAGCCCAGCCTGGCCGACATGAGCACCAAGGCCATCTCCCTGCTCGAGACCAGGTCCAAGGGCCGGCGGCACGGATTCTTCCTCCAGGTCGAGGGTGCCTCCATCGACAAGCAGGACCACGCCGAGAACCCCTGCGGCCAGATCGGCGAGACCGTCGCCTTCGACCGCGCCATCGCCGTCGGGCTGGCCTACGCCAAGCGCCACCCCGACACCCTGGTCGTCGTCACCGCCGACCACGGCCACACCAGCCAGATCATCGAGCCCCAGACCGCCACCGACCACAGCCCGGGCGCGATCTCGACCCTGGTCACCGCCGACGGCGCCGAGATGGTCGTCAACTACGCCACCAACCTCGACGGCCGCTCCCAGTCCCACACCGGCACCCAGGTCCGCATCGCCGCCCAGGGCCCCCAGGCGGCCAACGTCGTCGGGATCAGCGACCAGACCGACCTGTTCCACACCATGGCCCGCGCCCTCGGCCTCTCGGGCTAGGCCCGCCGCGCCCCTAGATGCTGCCCGCCGGGATTCCCCTCCCGGCGGGCAGCACGGGGCGCCGGCTATCCTCCTCAGCTGGCGTGTCGTCGTGGATGGATGGCGAATCCGAGCGTTCCGAGGACCTTGACGCCTGCCGGAGCAGTCCAGGTCGTGTGCCCGGGTGAGGTGGCTGGCCACCGGGAGTGCCCCGACCGTTTGGCGTCTGGACCGCTCCGGTTCATCCTGCTGTCCGCGAGGCGGGGGAGGATGCGCGCTCATGCGCCCCACACCCCGCCTGGTCGCGACGCCGGCTGTCCTCCAGCCGAGATGGCGAGCGGTGGTCGGCGTGGCGGCGGCCGGGCTGGTGGTGGGCTGCCTGCTGCTGGTGCTGCAGTTCGTGCGGCTGGGCTGGGAGCCGACCGCGCCGTTCGTGGTCGGGACCAGCTGGCGGCTGGACGAGGAGCTGGCCGCCCGACATCGTCAGGTGCAACTCACTCCGGGGAACGGCTACGACGGCCAGTGGTTCCTGGGACTGGCCTACGACCCGCTGCTCGGCCAGCGGCTCGCCTCCAGCTTCGACATGCCCCGGTACCGTGCCGGCCGGCCCCTGCAGGCGGTCACGGGCTGGCTGCTCGCCGGCGGGCGGGCCGCCGCGATCCCCTTCGGACTGCTGGCCGTGGGACCACTGGCCGTGGCCTTGGGGTCGGCGGCGACGGGCCGGCTGGTCGCCGCCGACGGCCGCTCGCCCTGGTGGGGGCTCGGCTTCGCGGCGGTCCCTGGCGTGGTTGTCGGGGTCACCTTCGCCACCGCGGAGCCGCTCGCCCTCGCGCTGGCCACGCTGGGCCTGAGCATGGTGCTGGATCGGCGGCTGGTCGCGGCCGGGTTCGCGTTCGCCGGAGCCGCCCTGACCAAGGAGACCTATCTCGTGTTCGCGGTGGCGGCGGCGGCGTGGCTGATCCTGGACGCCGGCAGCCCTCGCCGGGAACGGGTCGCGAACGCGGCGATGGTCGTCGTCCCCGGTGTGCTGGGGCTGGCGGCGTGGTGGGCGTACGTGGCCTCGAGGATCCCCGCCGGCCCCGGTGACGGCGAGGCCGTCGGTGCCGTTGGGCCGCCGCTCGCCGGTTGGGGACAGGTCCTCGCCCGATTGATCAGCGGCGAGTATGTGCCCGACGCCCCGGTCGGCCCGGTTGGAGCGGTGCTGCTGGTCGGGTCGCTGGTGGCCGTCATTGTCGCGATCCTGCTTGGTCTGCGCCGTCCCACACTGCTTGGCTGGACCGGGCTCCTGCTCGGCGTCTGTGCGCTGGTGCTCTCGGGCGAGATCCTTGACCGCTTCCTGTCCAGCATGCGGGCGCTGGCCCCCGCGGTGCTGGCCGCCGCTCTCGTCATCGCCGTCCGTCAGTGGCCGATGTCGCGGGTGCCGGCCTCGACCAGGCCGCTCTCGTAGGCGAACACCACGAGCTGGGTGCGATCGCGCAGGCCGAGCTTGGTCAGGATGCTCGAGATGTGCGACTTGACGGTTGCCGGGCCGATGAAGAGCTCGCCGGCGATCTCGGCGTTGCTCGACCCGCGGGCGACGGCCACCACCACCTCGCGCTCCCGGTCGGTGAGGCGCTCGAGGCGGCCGGCGACGGCGGCGTCGACGGTCATGCGCTCGGTGAACCGCCCGATGAGGCGCCGGGTGATCGACGGGGCGAGCAGCGCTCCGCCGTCGGCGACGGTGCGGACGGCGATGGCCAGCTGGTCGGGAGGGATGTCCTTGAGCACGAAGCCGCTCGCCCCGGCGCGCAGCGCCCTGTAGACGTACTCGTCCGGGTCGAAGGTGGTCAGGATCAGCACCCGGACGTCCCAGTCCGCCTCGGCCAGGATTCGGGAGGTGGCCTCCAGGCCGTCCATGGCGGGCATCCGGATGTCCATGAGGACAACGTCGGGACGGTGCTGGCGGGCCACCTCGATCGCCTCCAGCCCGGTGCCGGCCTCGGCCACGACCTCGATGTCGTCGTGGATCCGCAGGACCATGGCGAAGCCTCCGCGGACCAGTGCCTGGTCGTCGACCACGGCGACACGGATGCTCACGCCGGCTCACTCCCGGTCGGTAGGTGGGCGACGACGCTGAACCCGCCGCCGGGGCGCGGCCGGGCGTCGAGTGTGCCGCCCAGCAGCCGGGCCCGCTCGCGCATCCCGACGATGCCGTGACCTCGCGCCCCGGGGTCGTTCAGGTCCGGTCGGGGCAGGACGGTGGCGCCGCGTCCGTCGTCGAGCACCTCGATGACGACCCCGCGCCGGTCGGTGCCGAGCCGCACCTCGGTGCGAGCCCCTGGACCGGCGTGCTTGAGCACGTTGGTGAGCGCCTCCTGGACGATCCGGTAGGCGAACAGGTCCACCCGGGCCGGGAGCTCGGCCACCACCCCGTCGGTGGCCACCGAGACGTCGAGGCCGGCCCCGCGGGTCTGCTCGACCAGCCGGGGGAGATCGGCCAGGCCAGGCTGCGGGCCCAGCCCGTCGTGGTCGGTCTCCGGTCGGAGCACTCCGAGCAGGTGGCGCAGCTCGTCCAGGGCCTGGCGTCCCGCCTCCTCGACCGCGCCCATCGCCTTCAGGGCGCCCTCGGGGTCCTCGGCGGCCACGGCCTTGGCCGCGCCCGCCTGCACCGTCATGAGGCTCACCCGGTGGGCGACCACGTCGTGCAGCTCGCGGGCGATGCGGGCCCGCTCCTCGATCACGATCCGGCGGGCCTCGGCGGCCTGCTCCCGCAGTAGCTCGTCGGCACGCTGTCGGCGCAGCCGGAGGCGGCGCCCGACGTACCAGGCCCCGAACATGACGGCGCTGCCGAAGGCCACCTCACCCCACGGCGTCGGATCGGTGAGGCCGTCGGCGACCACCACCGCGATGGCCGCGGCCACGCCCAGCTGCGCCCACCGGTCCGCGGTGGCGTACCGCCCCGCGCTGTAGAGCGCGATGATCGTCACCCCGCCCAGGTCCGCGTAGCCGCTGCCGAGGGTCGCCGCCCAGCCGACCACCGCCACGGCCAGCACGGCCAGGGGCGCCTGCCGGCGCCAGTACAGCGCCGCGCTGGCCACGGCGAAGACCAGCAGGACGGGGACCGGGACGTCGCCGACGGGTCGGGTGACGATCGCGTCGCCGGGGCCGTCGACCAGGAACACCGCCGCCAGGAAGACGGCGACCGCAAGGGCCGCGTCCGCGGCCCTTGGCCAGCGGGTGAACGGCCCCCGGAACTGTCGGGGCAGGTCAGCGGGCATCGACCCACGATAAGCGAGGCCGGCCTCGCGGTCATCCATCTCGGGACGGATGCGGGTTCCCGCCGTACGGGGGACGACCGGCCGCCGGGGCTCGGCGACGACCCGCCTGGTGGGGGAGGGCCAACCCGTCCGCGGGCGGGCGACCCCGCCGGTCCCGGCGGTCAGGGTGGTTCCGCGGCGTCATCGCCGGCGACCACGGTCCGAGCCCGATCACCAAAGGAGCACCGTCATGCATCACATCACCCGTCGCATCGGCGACGCCTGCGCCCGCAGGCCATGGGCCACCATCGGGATGTGGGCGGTCGCGGCCGCGGTCGTCCTGGGGCTGGCCGGCACCGCCGGGGGCTCGTTCGCCGACGACCTCGTCGCCCCCGGAAGCCAGAGCGAGGAGGCGATGGTGCTGCTCGAGGAGCGCTTCCCCGAGGCGGCCGGCGGCAGCGCCCTGGCGGTGTTCGCCGCGCCGGAGGGTGAGCGGCTGGAGCGTCACCGGCCCGCCGTCGAGGCCGCGGTCGCCCGGATCGCCGGCGTGGAGCACGTCACCGGGGTGGCCGACCCGTTCACCGCCGGCACCGTGTCGCCCGACGGGCGCATCGGGTTCGCCGAGATCACCTTCGACCGGCCCTCGACCGAGCTCGGCCCGGCCCCACTGACCGCGGTCGCCGACGCGATCGCGCCCGCCCGGGAGGCCGGCGTCGCGGCCGAGCTCGGCGGCGACGCCGCCTTCGTCAACGCCGAGACCGAGACCTCGGGCGCTGAGGCGGCCGGCCTGCTGGCCGCCCTGGTGGTGCTGGTGGTCGCCTTCGGGACGATCGTGGCCGCGCTGCTCCCGATCGCGCTCACCCTTGTGGCGGTGGCCGTCGGCGTGGGCGGCATCACCCTGCTGGCCAACGCGATGGAGGTGTCCAGTGCCGCCCCGACCATCGGGGCGATGATCGGGCTGGGAGTCGGCATCGACTACGCCCTGTTCGTCATGGCCCGCTACCGCGAGCACCGCGCCGCCGGTGAGGGCAACCGGACCGCGCTGTCGGACGCCATGGGGGCGGCCGGGTCCGCGGTCCTGCTGGCCGGGGGGACCGTCGTCGTGGCCATGGCCGCTCTCGTGCTGACCGGCCTCGGCTTCCTGGCCTCGATCGGGCTCAGCACCTCGCTGGTGGTGCTGGTCGCCGTGGCCACCGCCCTCACCCTGCTGCCGGCGCTGCTGTCGCTGCTCGGCGATCGGGTGGACGCGGGGCGGCTGATCGGCCGCCGGCGGCTCACCCCGCGTGCCCAGGAGACGGCCTGGTGGCGCTTTGCCCACAGGGTGTCGGGCCGGCCCTGGCCGTACCTGATCGCCGCCGCGGCGGTGCTGCTGGCCCTGGCCGCTCCGGCCCTGCGCATGGAGACGGGCTTCCCGGACGCCGGCGACGACTCGACCGGCACCACCCACCGTCGCGCCTACGACCTGCTGGCCGACGGCTTCGGCCCCGGCTTCAACGCCCCGCTGCTGCTGGTCGCCGACCTGCGCCGCCCTGGCGTGGACGCAGCCGCCGTCCCGGCGCTGGCCGAGCGCGTCGCCGCCGACCCCGGCATCGTCATGGTCGGCGAGCCGCGGACCTCCCCCGCAGGGGACACCGTCGTGCTGCCCATGATCCCCACCAACGCACCCGCCGACCCCGAGACCTCCCGGACCCTCGAGCGCGTCCGCGGCCTCGTCCCCGGCAACGTCGCCGTGTCGGGCCTGACCGCCATGACCGTCGACCTCACCGGCCAGCTCTCCGATACCCTGCCGATCTTCGTCGGCGCCATCCTGGCCGCGTCGTTCCTGCTGCTCATGGTGGTGTTCCGCTCGGTCGCGGTGCCGCTGAAGGCCGTCGTGATGAACCTGCTGTCGATCGGCGGGGCCTACGGCGTGGTGGTGGCCGTGTTCCAGTGGGGATGGCTCGCGGACCTGTTCGGGCTGGAGAAGACGTACCTGATCGCCTCGCCGCTGCCGACCATCTTCTTCGCCGTCCTCTTCGGCCTGTCCATGGACTACGAGGTCTTCCTACTCTCGCGCATCCGCGAGGCCTACGACGCCACCGGCGACAACACCGAATCGGTGGCCCGCGGCACGGCGGCCACGGGGCGCGTCATCACCTCGGCCGCGCTGATCATGACGGTGGTGTTCGCGAGCTTCGTCGCCGACCCGTCGCCGCTGGTCAAGATGCTGGGCCTGGGGCTGGCGACAGCGATCGTGCTCGACGCCACGATCGTCCGGATAGTGCTGGTGCCGGCGAGCATGGCCCTGATGGGCCGGGCCAACTGGTGGCTGCCCGGCTGGCTGGACCGCCGGTTGCCCCACGTGAGCGTGGAGACGGCCGAGGTCCCAGAGCGGGCCGAGCGGGTGCTCGCCGGCGCATCCGGCCGCGGCTGACGCGATGAGCCCTTGCGTCCAGCTGAGCGACATGCTTACCTATCACCTGTAAGTATCCTCTCACACATAGAGGGATTCCATGACGGGTGGACCGCCGAGCGGTGATGACCTGGTCGCGATGCTGGCGGCGCTGGCCAACCCGATCCGTCTGCGCATCATCGCCAGGCTGGCTCGCGGCCGCGACTACGTGAGCCACCTGGCCCGGGAGATCGGCATCAGCCGTCCTCTGCTCCACATGCACCTGCAACGACTGGAGGCGGCCGGGCTGATCGTCGGCCACCTCGAGCTCTCCGAGGACGGCAAGGCGATGAAGTTCTACCAGGTCTCCGACCTCGACCTGCATCTGACCGCGGCCACGCTCGCCGAGGCGGCCCAGACCCTGACCAGATCGGACCCGGCCAAGGGTCCAGAACCCAAGGAGGGTTCTTGATGTCAACCTTCGACTGGCCGGACGCGGTGGCCGTGCTCGGCATCCTGCTCGCGATCACCGTCCTCATCGGCGGCGCGATGGCCGCCTTCGTGGAGCTCCGCAAGGCCAGGATCGTGGCCGGTCACCAGGACGACCTGCGCCAGCTCGTGCGCCGCTACGAGCACTTCGCCGAGAACACGCTGGACACCCAGCAGCGGGTGGCCGCCGACGTGGCCGAGCTGCGGTCGCGGACGGCAGCGATCGAGCAGATCCTGCGGACCGTCGAGTGATCCCAAGCCCAAGGAGGCAGCCATGCAGCAGCAGGAGTCGTACCCGGTCCGGTTCACGGTGGACTACCCCGATCGGCCGCTGGACCGGCTGACCACCGGCTTCCGGATCCTTGTCGCCATTCCCATCCTGATCGTGCTGGGGACCGTGTCTGGAGGAGGAAGCTGGGAGTCCAGCTACGACACCACCCGAACCACCACCGCCGCCGCCGGCGGGCTGCTGTTCTTCGGGCCGCTGCTGATGATCCTGTTCCGCCGCAAGTACCCCCGGTGGTGGTTCGACTGGAACCTGGAGCTGCAGCGTTTCGGCAACCGGGTGGGCGTGTACCTGGCGTTGATGGACGACCGCTACCCGGCCACCGACCAGCACCAGTCGGTCCATCTCGACTACCCCTACCCCGACGCCGAGGCTGACCTCAACCGCTGGCTGCCCCTGGTGAAGTGGTTCCTGGCCATCCCCCACTATGTCGTGCTGTTCTTCCTGTGGATCGCGGCGCTGGTGGTGGTGGTCGTGGTCTGGTTCGCCATCTTGTTCACCGGCCGCTACCCACGAGGGATGTTCGACTTCGTCGAGGGCGTGATCCGCTGGCACAACCGGGTCGCCGCCTATGCGTGGGTGCTGGTCACCGACCGCTACCCGCCATTCCGCCTCTCCCAGTAGGACCGCCGCTAGCGGAGTGGGAGGTCGCGGCCCAGCTCATCCTTCTGGTCAGCGTGGGCCCGCAGGTTCGACGGCCGCGGCCTCCTCTCCGGCGTGGCGGACGGTGAAGGCCAGCATGATCTGGGAGAAGCCCCGGAACAGGGCCAGGAAGCCGACCCAGAACAGGATCAGGTAGGTCCGCTGGGCCAGGGCGTACACCCGGTCCGACCCCGACACCCAGAACGCCAGCAGGATCAGCAGGATCCCGGTGATCAGGTTGACCCACCAGTAGGGGTTCACCGCCCGCGAGGCCACGGCTTGGATGATCTCGAAGGCGCCATAGAAGGTCAGGATCAGCCCAAGGACCGAGGCGAGGGCGAAGAAGGTGTTGACCGGCCGGATGAAGCCGTACAACCCGCCGAGGAAGAAGATGGCGGCCATGATGTAGTGCCAGACCTTCCAACCGCCAGGGGACAAGCTCGCGATGCCGACCTCGTTGATCCCCGCGATGAGGAAGACCACCCCGAGCAGCAGCCCGACGGTGGCGATCGAGGTGGAGTTGAGGCGCAGGACCATCCAGGCGATCAGTAACCACAGGACCCCTGAGACCAGGAACAGCCACCAGTAGCGGGCCCCTCCCGCGCGATCAATCGCTCCTCAGTAAGCATGCGAGCCTCCTCTCTCCAGGAAAGGCGTTGTACGAAGGCCGGGGCGGTGTCGGCGACCTCGGGCCAGCCCGCTGTCGATGGTCAGCGCATGGCCGCGTCCGTTTGGCCTGTTGACGGCCGTC
>DATENJ010000301.1:0-17553 GCA_035275125.1 Actinomycetes bacterium
CGGCCAGGTCGGCCAGGCGCAGCACCTGGTCGCTCCCCTCGCGCCGGTGCCGCCGGAGCACGGCCCGGACCCGGGCCAGCAGCTCCTCGAACGCGAACGGCCGGCCGAGGCAGTCGTCGGCCCCAGCCTCCAGCCCCTGGACCCGCTGGCCGAGCCCGGCCGGGGCGGTGAGCAGGATGATCGGGGTCTCGTCGCCGGCGTCGCGCAGCCGCCGGCAGACCTCAAGGCCGTCGCGCCCCGGCGGCCCGGCGTCGAGCACGATGCAGTCCACCGGGGTCTGGCGCAGCAGGTCCAGCGCGCGTTCGCCGTCGCCGGCGACGGTGACCCGGAACCCCTCCCGTTCCAGGACAGACCGGATGCCGTCGTCGTCGTCGACGACCAGGAGCGAACTCGCCATCTGCGCCTCGCTGACGCTGGTCGGGTGGAGGCCGTGCGGGCGATCGGCACAGCACCTTGATACCGCGTCAAGCTGGGAGGGGCCTGTGTGCCCAATTAGAAGCGGGTAAGAGTCTCCACGGCGCTCCTGTCAACAGGGGTTGACAAGTGGGCCGTTGTCAACCTAGGATGACAGCATGGATGAGGCAAGCGAGCTGGCGAGCGCGGTCGACAGCAAGGACCCGCGGGTCGGGTTGCGGGCGGTGGCCGCGCTGCGGCGACTGCTGGAGCAGCTGGAGACCCTGCAGGTGGCCAGCGCCCGCGCCGCCGGCTGGTCATGGCAGGAGATCGCCTCCGAGCTTGGGGTGAGCCGGCAGGCGGTCCACAAGAAGCACGCGGCCCGCCGGGGCCTGTTGCGGAGGGACTGAATGTTCGAGCGCTTCACCGACCGGGCCAGGAAGGCCGTGACGGATGCCCAGGTGGTCGCCCGTCGCCTCGGCCACGGCCACATCGGCACCGAGCACCTGCTGCTGGGGCTGCTCGAGAACGACGGCATCGCCGCCCAGGTGCTGAGCGGGGCCGGGGTCACGCGGGCCGCGGTCGAGCGCGAGATCCTGGCCGAGGTCGGGCGCGGCCCGCTGGGGGCCGGGGACGCCGAGGCGCTCGGGGCCATCGGGATCGACCTGGAGGAGGTCCGGCGGCGGATGGAGGCCAGCTTCGGCCCGGGTGCGCTGCAGTGGCACCCCGATCCCAGCTGCCGGGGCGCCCGGCCCCGGTCCGGGCACATCCCGTTCACCCCTCGGGCCAAGAAGGTCCTCGAGCTGTCGCTGCGCGAGGCACTCTCGCTCGGGCACCGCTACATCGGCACCGAGCACCTCCTGCTCGGACTCATCCGCGAGGGCGAGGGCCTGGCCATGCTGGTCCTCACCCGCCTCGGCGCCGGCCCCCAGCTGCTCAGGGCCCAGGTGCTCGACGCCCTTCGCTCGACCGGCTGAGTCCCGAGCCCGCGGCTAGGCGGTACGGCCGAACGCGGCCAGCAGGACGGTCTGGTCGTCGGCGCCCGGCGGGGTCTCCGGCCGCTCCCCGATCGCCCCGGCGGCGCGGTAGTGGGGCTCCATCTCGGCGAACCAGACGGCGCACGCCTCCACCAGCTCGGGGTCGAGGCCGTCGTCGGCGCCCACCGCCCTGGCCAGGTCCCAGGCGTGGATCAGGTGGTCGGCGAACAGCTGCGACACGTACTCGCCGGCCGGGGTGGGCCCGCTCGACAGGTCCACCATCCGCTCGATGGCGCCGTCGGCCTGCACCGCCGCGACTGCCTCGGCCGACGACTCCGCCCAGGCCCCCTTGGGGTCGTCGCCAAGCAGGTCGCCCTCGTAGCGGTCGCCGACCTCGGCGATGGTGCTGCCCTCCATCAGCGGGACCGTCCAGCGGTTCTCGTACACCAGGTGGTTGACCAGCTGGCGGACGTTCCAGTCGCTGCACGGGGTGGGCAGCTCCCACTGGTCGTCGCCGACGGCCCGGACCCGGGCGTCGAACTCCTCGACCGCCTTCTGGTGCAGCGCTGCCTGGTCAGCTGGCATGTTCGCTCCTCTCTCCTCAAGGTTCCGAAGGGAGACTATCGCGGGGGGTTGCACTCGCCTTGCACCCGCGACCCCGGCTACTCGTAACGCAGGGCCATGATCGGCTGCATGCGGGCCGCCTTGCGGGCCGGCCAGACGCCGAAGAACACGCCGACGGCGACACTGACCCCGAAGGCCAGGGCGACCGACCAGCCGGTGATGGCCGCCGGCACCGGTGAGAGCCGCCCGACCAGCAGGGCCCCGCCGATCCCGAGCAGGATGCCGGCCACCCCGCCGCTGACCGTCAGGGCCACCGCCTCCAGCAGGAACTGGCGGAGCACGTCGCGGGTTCGGGCCCCGACGGCCTTGCGCAGCCCGATCTCCCTGGTCCGCTCGGACACGCTGACGAGCATGATGTTCATCACCCCGACCCCGCCGACGACCAGCGAGATGCCGGCGATCGAGGCCAGCACCAGGGTCAGGACGCCGAGGATGCGCCCGACCACCCCGAGGATGTCCTCCTGGGTCAGGACCTGGTACTCCTGCTCGGGATGGGCCCTGGTCACGACGTCGCGGATGATCGCCTGCTCCTCGTCGATCTGCCCGGTCCCTGGGGCCTTGACCGCGATCCCGTCGACCCGGCTGACCCCGAACAGGCGCTGGGCGGCGGTCACGGGCACGAACAGCTCGGCGTCGCGGGCCACCCCGAAGGCGGTCCCGACCCGGCTCATCACGCCGACGACCCGGAAGCGGACACCGCCGACGGTGATCGACTTGCCGACCGGGTCGCGGTCGGGGAACAGGCTGTCGGCCGGGTCGGCGCCGAGCACGGCCACCCGGCGGCGGGTGTCGACGTCGGCGGCGCTGAAGAACGCCCCCCGGGACAGGCTGCGGTCGAACACCAGCGGGATGGTCTCGGTGGTGCCCTGGACGTTGACGGTGGCCCGGCGGGCCCCGACCCGGGCGATCTCGCCCGAGGCGACGGTGGCCGCGACCCGGCGCGGGTCGCCGATGGCGTCGCCGATCCGGCGGACGTCCTCCAGCCCCAGCCGGGACACGCTCGGGGCCGAGCCGAACGACAGGTTGCCGGGGGCGACGAACAGGATGTTGGAGCCGAGCGACTCGACCCCGGAGGTGACCTCGTCGCGGGCCCCCGAGCCGATCGCCACCAGTAGGACCACGCTGGCCACCCCGATGACCACCCCGAGCATGGTCAGCCCGGAGCGGAGCTTGTTGGCCCGCAGCGCCTCCCAGGCGACCCGGACCGCCTCCGTGGCTCTCACCGGGGCACCCCCTTGGGGTTCCCCGGACCCCTCCGGCTCATCTGGCCGGCTCCGTCTCGTCGGCCAGGCGGCCGTCGCGCAGGGTGACCCGGCGGCGGAAGCGGGCCGCGACCTCCCGGTCGTGGGTGACCACGACCACGGCCAGCCCGCGCTCGGCATGGAGGCGTCCGAGGAGGTCAAGCACCTCCTCGCCCGAGCGCGAGTCGAGGTTGCCGGTGGGCTCGTCGGCCAGCAGCATCGCCGGCTCGGTGACCAGGGCGCGGGCGATCGCCACCCGCTGCTGCTCGCCCCCGGAGAGCTGGGAGGGCCGGTGCTGGAGCCGGTGCCCGAGCCCGACCGACTGGAGGGCCTCGGTGGCCAGCCGGCGGCGCTCGCCCCGGCCAAGGCCCCGGTAGACCAGCGGCAGGCCGACGTTGGCCACGGCCGGGGTCCGGGCCAGCAGCTGGAAGTTCTGGAAGACGAAGCCGACGACCTGGTTGCGGACCGAGGCCAGGTCGTCCTCGGACAGGCCGGTGACGTCGCGCCCGTCGAAGCGCATCGTCCCCGAGGTCGGCCGGTCCAGCCCGCCGAGGAGCCCGAGCAGGGTCGACTTGCCCGACCCGCTCGGCCCCATGATCGCCACCGAGTCGCCCCGCTCCACCACCAGGTCGACCCCGTCGAGTGCCCGGACCTCGACCCCGTCGAGCCGGTAGACCTTGGAGACGCCCAGCGCCTCGACGACCGGGGGCGCGGCCATCAGTCGCCCGGCCAGTCCTGGCCGTCGCGAAGCCGCTCGGCCCCGCGGGACACCACCCGCTCGCCCTCGTGCAGGCCGGAGGCGACCGCCACCCGGTCCTCGCCGTCGGCCGCGACCTGCACCGGCCGCAGCCGGACCTTGCCGTTCTCGACCACGAACACCGCCTGCCCGCCGGAGCGGCCGACCAGGGCCGACCCGGGCACCGAGAGCTGGTCGGTGGCCCGCCGGACCTCGATGGCCGCGGTCGCCGTCATCCCCACCCGGGGGATCGGCTCGGCCTCGCCCGACGAGCCCTCCTCGGGCCCGCCAAGGGTCAGGTCGACCTGGTAGGTGACCCCGCCGGCGGCCGACTGCGCGGAGGTCGGGGCGACCGCGACCCGCCGCACCTTGGCCCCGAAGGTGGCCTGGGGGAACGCGTCCAGCTCGACCTGCGCCGTCTGGCCCGGCTTGACCAGGGCGATGTCGGTCTCGTCGACCTCCGCCGCGACCAGCAGGTCGCTCACGTCGAACACCATGGCCACCGGCTGCCCGGCGGCGACCTCGGACCCGACCCGCAGCGGCGGCCCGGTCGCGGCCGCCTGGGTCCCGCCCCCGGCCAGCCCCTGGAGGGCCTCTTCGGCGCCCGCCGGAAGCCCCTGGACCTGCGGCAGCGACGTGCCCCCTGAGCCGGAACGCCCCAGCTGGACCGTTCCGGCCAGCGGCGACCGCAGGGTCAGGCGCTCCTGCTGGTCCCTGGCCAGCTCCAGGGCCAGCTCGGCCTGCCCCCGCTGGGCCGCGGTGGCCGCCTCGATCGAGCGCCGCAGCGAGTCCGCCTGGGCGTCGGCCGCAGCCCCCGCCTCCTCGGCCGCCTGGTCGGCCTGACGCTCGAGCTCGGCCACCCGCACCTGGGCCCGGTCGATCCGCGCCTCCAGCGCCGCCCGCTGGGCCCTCGGCACCAGCGGCAACGCCGCCCGCAGGGCCGCGATCACCGCCGAGCTGGTCGCCGTCACCTGCGACTGCACCTGCTGGAAGGCCGAGAGCGCCGCCCCCGTTGGCAGGGTCGGCGCCACCCCCCCGAGCGAGGAGGCCGCGTCCACCGCCGCCTGGGCCTGCCGCACCTGGTCGTCGACCTGCTCGCTCGACAGCTCGGCGACCAGCTGCCCGCTCCTGACCGCCTGCCCGTCCTTGACCACCAGCCGCTCGACCCGCGCCGCCGCCGGCGCCTTCAGCTCCGCCTGCCCCGCCGCCTGCACCGCCCCGGGCGCGCTGACCCGCTCCACCACCTCAGCCGTTCGCGCCGGCTCGGCCGCGAACCGCCCGTCCCCCCCAGAGTCACACCCCGAGAGGACGAGCACAGCCACAAGTCCAAGGGCGGCGGCAGCCCCGGCCCGACCGTGCCGCATCCGCCACCCTTTCCTCACCGACAACCACCCCGGCCAGCATAGATGCCACCAGGTGGTTCTGCGCAGGTCAGCGCTTGACCAGGTTGGAGAGGAAGAAGTACAGGTTGGCGGGGCGCTCGGCGAGGCGGCGCATGAAGTACGGGTACCACTGGGTGCCGTAGGGGAGGTAGACGCGGAGGCGGTAGCCCTCGGCGACGACCTGTTGCTGGAGGTCCCGGCGGACGCCGTAGAGCATCTGGAACTCGAAGGTGTCGCGGTCGCGGTGGTGCCGGGCGACCAGGGTCTTGGTGAGGCGGACCATGGCCGGGTCGTGGGTGGCGACCATCGGGTAGGGGTTGTGCTGGAGCAGGGCGTCGAGCATGCGGGCATAGGCGTGGTCGACGCCTGCCTTCTCGGGGTAGGCGACCTCGGGGGGCTCCTGGTAGGCGCCCTTGACCAGGCGGACCGGGATGCCGAGGCGGTTGAGGCGGTCGAGGTCGTCGCGGCTGCGGTAGAGGTAGGACTGGACGCACACGCCGACGTTGTCGTAGTCGCGCTTGAGGGTCTCGACGATGTCGAGGGTCCGGCCGGCGTACACGGCGGCCTCCATGTCGACGCCGACCATGGCGCCGACCTCCTTGCCGCGGGCGGCGACCTTGGAGGCCTCCTCGAGGGCCAGCTCCCTGCGGATGTCGAGGCCAAGGGCGGTCAGCTTGACCGAGATGTTGGCGTCCATGCCGCGGTCCTGGATGCGGTCGATGGCGGCCAGATAGGAGCTGGTCGACTCGCGGGCCTGGGCCTCGGACTCGGTGTTCTCGCCAAGGAAGTCGAGCGCCACCGACATCCCGCCGGCGTTCAGCGCCCGGATCGCGTGCTCGGCCTCGTCGAGGGTGTTGCCGGCGATGAACCGGTCCGCGACGCGGCGGGCGATCGGGTTCGCGGTCACCTGCCGCTGCAGGAACGCCGAACCCGCCGCCTTCAGCAACGTCGCCTTCAGCATGGCTCCAACCATACCCCGACGGGTCCTACACGACCTCGGTGGCGACGGGGACCAGGGGGCGGCCGAACTCGGCCTCGAACAGGTCGGCGTTCTCGCGGGCGGACCACAGGTCGGGGTCGTCGCGGGCCCGTAGCTCCAGGCGGAGCTCGGCCCCGTCGTCGACCACCTCGACCGCCTCGACGACCTGGAAGTGGTCGGCGTCGAGGCCCTCGGCGACCCGCAGCAGGGCGGCCAGGCGGCGCACCACGACCCGGTCCGGTTCCTCGAGGGCCAGATAGTCGGCGTGGCGCCCGGACGGCAGGGCCTTGCGGTGGTACCGGGCCACGTTGGCCATCATCAGCAGCTCACGGGGGCTCCAGCCGTCGAGGCCGGCGTTGCGGATGAGGTACAGGGAGTGCTTGTGCCGCGACGACTGGGCGACGGCGTAGCCGACGTCGTGGAGCAGCCCGGCCGCCTCCAGCAGCTCGCGCTCGGCCGGGCCGAGGCCGTGGAGGGCGGTGGTCTGGTCGAACAGGGAGAGGGCGAGGGCGGTGACCTGGCGGCAGTGGGCCTCGTCCCAGGCGTGGCGCCTGGCGAAGTCCAGCACCGAGCGCCGGCGCGGGTCAGGGGTGCCGGGCGGGTCCTCGGACGCCGGACCGAGCTCTCCAAGGGTCTCCAGGATCACCCCCTCGCGCAGCGCCCACGGGGCCAGTACCAGCTCGCGCAGCCCGAACGCCTGCATGACGAGGGCGGCCACCTGGGAGCCGGCGACGACGTTGCCGGCGCGGAGGCTGTCGAGGCCGGTGAGGCTGCGGCGGTCGCGGGCGGTGGTGCCGGCCAGGTAGCCGGCGACCACGTTGAGGGCCTCCCGGGTCAGGATCGGTGCCGTCTGGCCGTCGACCCCGGCGAAGCCGAACTCGTGGGCCGGGGTCGGGGCACCGGGCAGCGCCCTGGCCACCTCGCCCAGGTTGCGGAAGGTCTTGGAGGTGGCGCACGTCACCTCCCACGGCGCCTCCCTGATCCGGTCGGCCAGCGGGCCGAGCAGGGCCAGGGCGTGGACCCGCAGCTCGACCAGCTCGTCGGGCCGGACCGGGTCGGACCGGACGAACCGGCGGGTCAGCCGGGTCGCCCCCAGAGGGAGGCTCTCGGCCAGCTCCGGCCGCTCACCCTCGCCGCCGGCCACCTCCAGACTGCCCCCGCCGATGTCGAGCACCAGCAGCCGCCGGGCCGAGAAGGCCGTCCAGCGGCGGGCGGCCAGATAGGTCAGGCGCGCCTCCTCGACACCCGGGAGCACCTTGATCGTGACCCCGGTGGTCTCCCGGACCCGGCCGAGCACGTCCAGGCCGTTGCGGGCCTCACGGATGGCCGACGTGGCGAAGCCGGTGATCGCGCCGGCTCCCAGCCCGTCGGCCGTCGCCCGCATGCGGGCGATGCTGGCCACCAGCCGGTCGACCGCCTCGGCGGGCAGCGTCATCGACGGGAAGGCGGCCTCGGCCAGCCGCAGGGTGTCGCGCTCGCGGGCGACGACCGCGAAGGTGCCGTCGGGCCGGCCGTCGACCACCACCAGGTGGACGGTGTTGGAGCCCACGTCAAGGACGGCGAGGCGCACCCCGGCCTCAGCGCTCCGCTGGCTCGACCGGCTCGGTGGCCGCGGCCGGCTCGACGGTTTCGATGTCGCGGCGGTTGCGGCGGATGGCGAGGACGACGGCGACGAAGACGGCGGCGAGGACCAGGGCGGCCACCGCGAGCTTCGAGACGGTGATGGCGTAGGTGACGGCGGCGACGGTGGCGGCGGCGGGGATCGTGAGGACCCAGGCCCATACGATCCGGCCGGCCACGCCCCAGCGGACCGCGGACAGGCGGCGGGTCGACCCGACGCCGACGATCGCGCCGGTGATGGTGTGGGTGGTGGAGACGGGGATGCCGAGGAAGGTGGCCAGGTACAGCGAGGCGGCGGCGGCCGTCTCGGCCGAGAAGCCGCCCACCGGCTTGAGGGCGGTGATCCGCTGGCCGAGGGTCTTGACGATCCGCCAGCCGCCGGACAGCGTGCCGAGGGCGATGGCCGAGTAGGCGGCGATCGCCACCCAGAGCGGGATCGGCAGGTCGCCGTTCGCCTCAAGGTGGAGGTAGCCGGCGCCGACCAGCAGGGCGCTGATGATCCCCATGGTCTTCTGAGCGTCGTTGCCGCCGTGGCCGAGGCTGAAGGCGGCCGCCGAGACGAGCTGGAGGCGGCGGAACAGGCCGTCGACCCTGGCCGGGGTGGACTTCCGGAACAGCCACAGGTTGGTCAGCATGAGCAGGAACCCGAGGGCCATCCCGAACAGCGGCGACAGGGCGATGAACAGGATGGTCTTCTCCAGGCTGGCCGCGTTCAGGACGCTGAAGCCGGCCTTGGCGACTCCGGCCCCGGCGAACCCGCCGATCAGCGCGTGCGACGACGAGGTGGGTAGCCCTAGCCACCAGGTGGTGAGGTTCCAGGCGACGGCCCCTGTCAGCCCGGCGAAGACGACCGCCTCGCTGACCACTGCCGGGTCGACGGTCTTGCCGACCGTGTTGGCCACCCCGGTGTGGAACACGAAGAAGGCGGCGAAGTTGAACACCGCCGCCCAGATGACGGCCATTCGAGGGGTCAGGACTCTCGTCGAGACCACGGTGGCGATCGAGTTGGCGGCGTCGTGGAAGCCGTTGGTGAAGTCGAACACCAGCGCCAGCACGACGATGGCGATGACCGAGAGCAGGGCCAGGTCAGGCATGCTTGATGATGACCGTCTCCACGGTGTTGGCGACGTGCTCGAAGTCGTCGAGCGCCTCCTCGAGCTGCTCGACGATGTCCTTCCAGATGAGCACGTAGCGGGCCGGGTGCTCGGCGTCGAAGTTGTAGAGGTCGGCCCGGGCCCGGCGGTACAGGCGGTCGCCCTCGTTCTCCAGCTCGTTGATGTTGATCAGGTAGTCGCGCAGCGGGTCCTGCTTGAGCCCGCGCAGGTTGCGGATGCCCTCGGCGGTTGCCCTTGCCGCCCGGTCGATCAGCCGGACCTGCTCGACGACCGCGTCCAGCGGCTCGGTCACCTTGTGGAGGACCAGCATGTCGGCCGCCGCCTCGATGGCGTCGAGCACGTCGTCCAGCTGGCCGGCCAGGGAGTGGATGTCCTCACGGTCGAACGGGGTGATGAAGGTGCTGTTCAGCCGGGAGTAGATGGCGTGGGTGAGCCGGTCGCCCTCGTGCTCGGCCTCGACCAGGCGCTTGGCCTTCATCTCCGGGTCGACGAAGTCCTCGACCATGTCCAGCAGGTACCGCGCCGCGTCGACGAGGTTGGCCGCGACCTCGTCGAACAGGTCGAAGTACGACTCTTCGCGGGGAAAGATCCGCAGCTTCACGCGTCCTCCCATCCTTGCGGAGCACGCAGAGGTTACACGTTCAAGCCTAGCCGAACCGCCCGGTGACGTAGTCCTCGGTGCGCTTGTCGGCCGGCTGGGTGAAGATCGAGTCGGTGCGGTCGTACTCGACCAGCAGGCCGGTGCGGTCGCCGCTGCCCTCGGCGGCCTCGGCGGTGAAGAACGCCGTCCGGTCCGAGATCCGGGCCGCCTGCTGCATGTTGTGGGTGACGATGACGATCGTGTAGTCCCGCTTGAGCTGCTCCATCAGTTCCTCGATGCGGCCGGTGGACATCGGGTCGAGGGCCGAGCAGGGCTCGTCCATCAGGATCACGTCGGGCGAGACGGCGATCGCCCTGGCGATGCAGAGCCGCTGCTGCTGGCCGCCGGACAGCGAAAGGGCGTTCTGCTTGAGCTTGTCCTTCACCTCGTCCCACAGGGCGGCGCTACGCAGGGACTGCTCGACCAGGTCGTCCATGCTGTCGGGCTGCATGCCGATGACCTTGGGACCGAAGGCGACGTTGTCGTGGATCGACTTGGGGAACGGGTTCGGCTTCTGGAACACCATGCCGATGCGGCGACGGACCTCGACCGGGTCGACGTCGTCGCCGTACAGGTCCTGGCCGTGGTAGTCGATCTTGCCCTCGACCCGAGCCCCCGGGATCAGGTCGTTCATGCGGTTCAGGCAGCGGATCAGGGTGCTCTTGCCACACCCGGAGGGGCCGATGAAGGCGGTGATCTCGTTCCGGCCGATGTCCAGGTTCACGCCGCGCAGGGCGAGGAACTTGCCGTAGTGGACGTGCACGTCGTCGAGCCGGAACACCGCCTCGGCCGGGGTGTCCCCGGCGATGCCACGGGCCTTGGCCACGTCCGCGAGGCGGGTCTCCCGCTGGCTCTCGCGCTGGTCCTCGTCCTGGCTCACCTGGGTCCGTCCTTGTGTCATCGGGTCACCACCGGATCGTGTATCGGTTTCGCAGGAAGATCGCAACCGCGTTCATGGCCAGCAGCAGCGCCAGCAGGACGATGCTGGCCGCGGCGGCGGCCTCGGCAAAGGCCGGCTGTGGCCGGCTGGTCCAGTCGAAGATCAGCAGGGGCAGGGCGGACACCGGGTCGCGGAGGTCGTTAGGAAGGCTGAAGATGACGATCGGCAGGCCGATGACCAGCAGGGGCGCCGTCTCCCCGATGGCGCGGGAGAGGGCGAGGATGGTCCCGGTGAGGGTGCCCGGCATGGCGGCGGGCAGGACCTGGCGGCGCACCGTCTGCCACTTGGTCGCGCCGAGGGCGTAGGCGCCGAGGCGGATGCCGTCGGGCACGGCCCGGATCGACTCGCGGGCGGCCACGATGATCACCGGCAGGCTCATCACGGCCAGGGTCAGGGCACCGGCCAGCAGGCTCGGCCCCATGCGCAGGAAGCGGGCGAAGATCCCCAGCCCGAGCAGGCCGTAGACAACCGACGGGACCCCGGCCAGGTTGGAGATGTTCGCCTCGACGAAGTTCGTCACCCGGTTGCGGGGGGCGAACTCCTCAAGGTAGATGGCGGCCCCCACCCCGACCGGGAAGCAGAACAACGCCGTCAGGGCCATCAGGTAGGCGGAGCCGATCAGGGCCGCCTTGATCCCGGCCCGGGCCGGGAGCCGGGAGACGTAGTTGGTCAGGAAGGCCACCGGGTCGGCCAGCAGCCGGGCCCAGCCGTCGTCGAGGATGGTCCAGATCAGGGTGGCCAGCGCGATCACCCCGACGATGGTGCCGACGAACAGCAGCACCGAGAAGGCCGCATCGACCAGGATCTTGAGCCCGCTGCGGGTCGCTCCCCGCCGCAGCCTTGAAGGGGCGAGCGCCCCTGTGGCCGAGGCGGTCACGAGTACACCTGGCGGAAGCGACGGACGATGCGGGCCGAGATCAGGTTCATGACCAGGGTGATCACGAACAGCGTCAGCCCGAGGGCGAACAGCGCGTTGTAGCGGACCGTCCCGGCCGCGGCCTCGCCGCTCACGGTCTGGGCGATCGCGGCGGTCAGCGTCTGGATGGAGGTGAAGTAGTCGAAGGTCATCTTGGGGCTGTTGCCGGCGGCGATGGTGACGGCCATCGTCTCCCCGACCGCCCGCGAGAAGGCCAGGATCACCGAGGCGGCGATGCCGGACAGGGCGGCCGGCACCACCACCCGGAGGCTGACCTGGCGCTTGGTCGAGCCGAGCCCGAAGGCGGCCTCCCGCAGCGAGGACGGCACCGAGCGCATGGCGTCCTCGCTGATCGAGGCGATGATCGGCAGGATCATCAGCCCGACCGCGACCGCGCCGGCGGCGGCGTTGAAGACGAACACCCGCTCCTCGCCGAAGATCGGCCGGAGCAGGCTGGGGGTGATGAACTGGAGGGCGAAGTAGCCGACGATCACGGTCGGGATGCCGGCCAGGATCTCGAGGGTCGGCTTGAGCACGCCCCGGACCTTCGGGTTGGCGTACTCGGACAGGTAGATCGCGGTCAGCACCCCGAGGGGCAGGCCGACCACGATCGCGCCGAGTCCGATCATCAAGGTGCCGTTGACCAGCGGCAGCACCCCGTACTGGCCACCCTCGCCGCTGCCCTGGCCGGGCGCCCAGACCGTTCCGGTGAGGAACTCGACCAGGCTCGACTCACGGAAGAACTCGACCGCGTCGACCAGCAGCACGGCCACGATGCCGACCGTGACCGCGATCGACAGCACCGCACAGACGAACAGGGCATTGATGATGACCCGTTCGCCTGTGCGGGCCTTGCGTGTGGTGATGCTCACCAGCTAGCTCGTGGTCAGGAAGGGCTGCAGCTTGGCGAGGCCCTGGGTGTAGTCGTCCTGGGGCGCGGCCACGTAGCCGATGTCGGCGATGAGCTGCGGCGTCTGCTCCAGGTAGAACTTCACGTACTGCCCGACCTCTGGCTTCT
Organism: Actinomycetes bacterium; assembly: GCA_035275125.1. Classification (GTDB taxonomy): domain Bacteria; phylum Actinomycetota; class CALGFH01; order CALGFH01; family CALGFH01; genus CALGFH01. Next base: position 12,582 of record DATENJ010000301.1, read on the forward strand.
TGAGCGAGTCTTCCTTGACGTAGATGAACAGCGGGCGCGACAGCGGGTACTCGCCGGAGGTGATGGTCTCGGTGTTTGGCGAGATGCCCGTTGTCCCCTCCTCGGCGACCTTGATGTCCTTCAGGCCCTCCTTGTTGTTCTGGTAGTAGGCGAACCCGAAGTAGCCCCAGGAGTTGGCCTGGCCCTCGATGCCCTGGACGAGCGTGTTGTCGTCAGAGGAGGCGGTGTAGTCGCTGCGCGGCTTCATCCCGCCGTCGGCCGGGTCGCCGAGGACCTCCTCGTTGAAGAAGTCGTAGGTGCCGGACTCGGTGTCCGGGGCGAAGATGGCGATCTTCTCGTTGGGGAACTTGGGGTCGACCTGGTTCCAGGTCGTGGCGCCGCCGTCCTTGAAGATCTCGGCCAGCTGCTTGAAGGTCAGGGTGTCCAGGAACTGGTTCTTGGACGAGGTGACCACTGCCAGGCCGTCAAGGCCGACCCGGAACTCCTGGTACTTGATGCCCTTGGCCTCGCAGGCCTGCTTCTCCTCGTCCTTGATGGCCCGGGAGGCGTCCGAGATGTCGGTCTCGCCGTTGCAGAACTTGGTGAACCCGCCGCCGGTGCCGGAGGTGCCGACGGTGACGTCGACGCCCGGCTGCTCCTTGCGGAACTCCTCGGTGATGGCCTCCGAGATGGGGGCAACCGTCGAGGACCCGTCGATGACGATCTTGCCGGAGAGGCCGGACCCTCCACTCGAGCTGCCACCGTCGTCGGCACCGCCGCACGCGGCCGCGGCAAGGGCGAGCGCGAGCGAGAGGCCGAGCAGCCGGCCGCGACGCCGCATCCGTTCCGTCATACCTGTGTCCTCCTGAGATTTGTCATAACCGGAGCGACGGTACGGGCGGCCGCTGACGCGCCAGACGACGGGAGATGAACAGCAGGTGAACGGGATGGGAACCTTGGTCTCGGGGCCAAGGTGAACAGGGCGTGACCGCCGGCTGCGCCCTAGCCGTCGAAGCGGTAGCCCACGCCGCGGACGGTCACGATCAGCCGGGGGTCGTGGCGGTCCTGCTCGACCCGGGACCGCAGCCGCTTCACGTGCACGTCAAGGGTCTTGGTGTCGCCGACGTAGTCGTACCCCCAGACCCGGTCGATCAGGGTCTGGCGGGTCAGGACCCGGTTGCGGTTCTCCATCAGGATCTCGAGCAGCTCGAACTCCTTGAGGGGCAGGCTGACCTGCGCCCCGCGGACGCTGACCTCGTGACGCTCCTGGTCGAGGCGGATCCCACCGGCCTCGAGCACCGTCTCCGGACGCGGCCCGTCGGTGGCCGTGCCGGCCCGCCGCAGCAGGGCGCGAACCCTGGCCACCAGCTCACGCAGGGAGAACGGCTTGGTGACGTAGTCGTCGGCGCCCATCTCGAGCCCGACCACCCGGTCGACCTCGGCGTCACGGGCGGTGAGCATCAGGATCGGCACCTGGCTGGTGGCCCGGATCCGGCGGCAGACATCCCAGCCGTTGAGCGTCGGGAGCATCAGGTCGAGCACCACCAGGTCGGGCCGCTCGGCCTCGAAGTCGCGCATGGCCTCACCGCCGTCGGAGGCCGTCACCACCTCGATGCCCTCGCGCGACAGCGCGTAGCGGATCGCCTCGAGCAGCGACTCCTCGTCGTCGACCACCATGACCTTCGGCATGTGCCCAAGATTCCACTCCGGCGGCGCCCGCGGCAACGACCGATGGGAAACCTTCACTGTCCGTTTCCCTGTCGTCCACCTCCCCGACCTTTAGCTGTTCGACCTGCGGGTACGATGACCTCGACGAACAACGCGAGCCCGACCGCGGGCCCAGGGGGTTCCGAGTGCGCACGACCTTCGAACAACGCCTCGAAGGGCTCGAGGCGAAGCTGCTCCAGATGGGCCAGCTTGTCCAGACCCAGCTCGACCGGACGCTGGAGGCGCTGGCCACCTTCGACACCACCCTTGCCGACGAGGTCATCGTCCGCGACGACCAGATCGACCGGGCCTATGTCGAGGTCGAGCAGGAGATCCTGCGCACCCTTGCCCTCCAGGCCCCGGTGGCCAAGGATCTCCGCCTGGTGGCCGGCGTGCTGCACATCAACTCCCACATCGAGCGGATGGGCGACCTGTGCGTGAACATGGCCAAGTTCGTCCGCATCACCAAGGACTACCCGCCCGTCCCCGACATCCAGGCCACCCTTGTGGAGATGGGCGGCCAGGCCCAGCGGATGGTGGCCGCGGCCATGACCTGCTTCGCCCGGCGCGACCTGGAGCTGGCCGAGCGGCTGCCCATCCTCGACCAGCCGCTGGACCGGTTGAACGGTGAGGTGTTCCGCCAGATCGAGCGGGCCGCGTCCGACGACCGCACCCTGGAGTGGGCCAGCCGCATGGTGCTGGTCGCCCGCTACCTGGAACGGCTCGGCGACCACTCGGTCGACATCGGCGAGCAGGTCGTCTTCATCGTCACCGGCGAGGTCAAGGAGCTCGTCCCGTCGAAGGCGATCCGGGCCGGGGTCGAGGACATCTAGCGCACCTAGGAGCGATCGACGACCGTGCCCACCTCCACCCTGATCGAGATTGGGGTCGGTCTGGTGGTGCTCGGCGTGGTCGTCGCCTTCTTTGCCGCCCGGGCCGCCGGCCGGCGGGTCGCCGCCCTGCGCCGGGCCGTCCGCCGCCTGGCCGAGACGACCCTGCCGAGCTGGCGCTGGACCGAGCGGGACGACCTCCCGGGGCTGACCTACGAGCTGGGCGCGATCACCACCCGGCTGCGCGAGCGGCTGGAGGAGCTGACCGAGGGTCGCGACCGGGCCGGCCAGATCCTTGACGCCCTCGACGACGGGGTGCTGCTGCTGGACGGGGCCGGCCGGCTGCTGATCGCCAACCCGGCCGCCCGGTCCTGGTTCGGGCTGCCGGACGACCTGCGGCCGGGGCTCCCGCTCAAGCGGGTGCTCGGTGTGCCCCAGGTCAGCGCCCTGGCCGAGCAGGCGGCCGAGGCCAGAGCGCCGGTTGTCGGCAACCTGACCCTGGTGTTTCCCGAGCCCCGGACCCTGACCCTGCGCGCCTTCCCGCTGGCCGACCGCGGCCCCACCGGGCGGATCGTGGTCACGATGACCGACATCACCCAGCGCCGCCGTCTCGAGGTGCTGCGCCGCGACTTCGTGGCCAACGCCTCCCACGAGCTGAAGACGCCGGTGGCCGCGGTCAGAGCCCTGGCCGAGACCCTTCTGACCGCTCTGCCCGACGACCCGGAGGCCGGGCGCCGCTTCGCCGAGCGGATCGGCCGCGAGGCCGAGCGCCTCGACGCCCTGACCAGGGACCTGCTCGACCTGTCCCGGGTCGAGCGGGGGACCTTGGACGTCGAGCCCGTCGACCTGGTCGGGCTGGTCAAGGAGGTGGTCGGCGGCTACGCCGACCGGGCCGAGGAGCGGCACATCAAGCTCAGCACCGAGGTGGAGCCCGGCGTGGCCCTGCGGGGCGACCGCGCCCAGCTCGGGCTGCTGCTGTCCAACCTGATCGACAACGCCCTGCGCTACACCCCGGCAAAGGGGGCCGTCTGTGTCCGCCTGAACGCGGCCGAGAGCCGGGCCGTGCTCCAGGTGAGCGACACCGGACCGGGGATCCCGGCCGGGGAGCTCTCCCGGGTCTTCGAGCGCTTCTACCGGGTCGACAAGGCCAGGGCCCGCCAGACCGGCGGGACCGGTCTCGGCCTGGCCATCGTCCGCCACGTCGCCGAGGTCCACGGCGGCACCGTCCGCGTCGACAGCGAGCTCGGTCGCGGGTCCACGTTCACGGTGACCCTCCCGCTGGCGGGGCCCCCGCCGCCCACCGCGATCTGACCCGCCGCCAGCCCCACACCCCGGCGAGACCGCAGAGGGTCAGCGCGCTCAGGGTCAGGCCGGCCTGGAATGCCCGGTCCTGGTAGGTGAACACCACCTGGTGGCTGCCGGCGGGCACACGGACGCCGCGCAGGGCGTGGTCGACGCGAAGCAGCTCGGCCGGGCGGCCGTCGACCTCGACCCGCCACTGGGGGTACCAGGGGTCGCCGAGCACCAGCAGGCCGTCGGCGTCGGTCCGCACCGACACCCGGACCCGGGTCTGGTCGCGCTGGGTGACTCGGGCGTCGCCGGGCCGTGCCGGCCGGGCCAGCCCGGTCAGCGGCTGCTCGACCATGGCCCGTTCCAGCAGCGGGTAGCCGGCCTCGAGCCTGGCCAGCCGCTCGGCCGGGTCGGCGACGGTGTCGACGTCGTAGACCATGCGGGCCAGGGGCGGGGCTGGCCGCTCCCAGAGCAGGAACCAGGCGTCGCGCTGCGCGACCTTGAACCCGTTGGTCTCGAGCACCCTGATCTGGTCGGGGGGCAGGCCGCCGGTGACGAACCAGCGCACCCCGAGCAGGTCCAGCGCCGGCCAGCGCCAGCGCGAGGGGCCTTCCAGGGTGACGCCGGCGCTGAGCCGGCCGGCCGGGTTGACCGCGGCGGTGAAGAACTCCTGGTAGGTGCGGAGCGGCAGCAGCCCACCGTCGCGACCGGAGACGGTCTCGGCGCCGGTGGCGTACTCCCAGGCCGGCCGGGCGGCCAGCCGCCGTGGCCAGGTGAGCCGCCAGCCGCGCCGCATCCGGTCGCTGAGCCCGGGAGGCATGGTGGCGGCCAGGTCGCGCCGCCTGTCGGGGGTGTCGGCGGCGTCCCAGGCGATGGAGACGTACCGGCCGCCCTCGCGTCCCAGCCGCTCCATCACCGGGCCGGGATCGTTGTAGGCGGCGGTCGGGACCAGCTGGTGGTACTCGGCGGCCGGGCGGGCCTGGCCGAGCTCGAGGGCGGTGACGCCAAGCAGCGCCACCGCCACCGCCACCCTCGGCACCTGGGGCAGGCCGGCCGCCGCCCACGCCAGCAGGCCGACGGCCGCGGCCAGCACCCACAAGCCCCGGCTGGCCACCCAGGCGCTGTACCCGCCGGCCACCAGGGCGACCCCGAGCACCAGGCCGACA
>DATENJ010000302.1:0-5428 GCA_035275125.1 Actinomycetes bacterium
CCCCGTCGCACTCGGTTGGCTCCGGTGAGGTGGCGCCTGCCGCGCCGGTGTTGTCGCGGCGGGTGCCGCAGGCCAACCTGGCGCCCGAACTTCGCCGCCGTGAGCAGGAGCCGGGGCGGGTGGCCGGGGGCGACCCGTCGCTGCCCGACGCCGCCGAGGCCAGGGCCGCCCTTTCCCGCTACCAGGCCAGCCGGCAGGCGGCCAGAGCGATGGTCGACGAGAACGGGGTCCCGGCCGGCCGGGCCGACGAGGCCGGGCCCGAGCCGCCGGCCGCCGGGGGCTGGTCGTGACCGCTGCCGGCACCATCGACGGGCGCCAGCTCGACTGGCTGCTGGTCGACTTCGTCCGCAGCACCGCCGGGGCCAGCCATGCCCTGGTCGTCTCCGCCGACGGCCTGCGCCTGGCCACCTCCGAGGGCATCGACGAGGCCCTCGGCGACCAGCTGGCCGCCGTCACCTCCGGGCTGCTCAGCCTGGCCCAGGGGGTCGCCAGCTCCTTCCAGGCCGGGCGGGTCCGTCAGACCATCGTCGAGATGGCCCGTGGCTACCTGTTCGTGACCTCGATCAGCGAGGGCTCGATGCTGGCCGTGCTGGCCGAGCGGTCCTGCGACATGGGCATGATCGGCTACGAGATGACCCTGCTGGCGGCCCGGGTCGGGCACATGCTGACCCCGGGCCGGCGCCCGACCGCCCCCGGGCCCGATCGGGCCAGACCATGACCCAGGACCAGCACGGGCAAGGCGACCGGGTGGTACCGGTCTACGCCGTCACCGGGGGGCGGACCCGCGCCGCCGGCCAGGAGCTGCCGCTGGAGACGGTGGTCACCGCGACCGGGATGTCCTTCCGCTCCCGCGCGTCCCTCCAGATGGAGTCGCGGGTCATCGTCGAGCTGTGCGCCCGGCCCAGGTCCCTGGCCGAGGTCGGCGCCGCCCTGCGCGTGCCGGTCGGGGTGGCCAGGGTGCTTGTCGGGGACCTCGCCAACGGCGGCTACCTGGAGGTCCACCTGCCGAGAGCCGTCGACCGTGGCGGCGGCCCCGGCCATGAGATCTTGGGAAGGCTGCTTGATGGACTCCGTGCACGTTGACACCCGGCGGCGGTCGCCCCCGGCCAGCCGGGAGCTGATCCCGCTCAAGGTCCTGGTCGCCGGGGGGTTCGGCGCCGGCAAGACCACGTTCGTGGGGGCGGTGTCGGAGATCCCGCCGCTCACCACCGAAGAGCACATGACCGCGCTGTCGGTCGGGATCGACGACACCGCCGCCGTGCCGGACAAGACGACGACAACGGTGGCCATGGACTTCGGCCGCATCACGGTCGACGAGCAGCTGATCCTGTACCTGTTCGGCACCCCCGGCCAGTCGCGGTTCTGGTTCATGTGGGACGAGCTGGCCAGGGGCGCGGTCGGGGCGGTGATCCTCGTCGACCTGCGCCGGATCGACGACTGCTTCCCGGCGATCGACTACTTCGAGGACCGGGGGCTGCCGTTCGTGATCGCGACCAACGCCTTCCCCGGCACCGACGTCTTCGGTGACGCGGCGGTGCGCGACGCCCTCGCCCTGCCCGACGGCTGCCCGCTGGTCCGCATGGACGCCCGCGAGCCCCGCTCGTGCATGGACGCGCTCGTCGCACTGGTCGAGCACGCCCTGGCTCGCAGCATCAGCTAGACCAATGGGTACCTGCGAGGGCTTTGCCCGGACGATCGTTGCTGGGCACTTGGGCCGATGTTAGAGTCCGCGCACGCTCGCGGGCTTGCGGCGAAGGAGGTCGGAATGGCCAGCTACGCGGAGCAGGTCGGCGAACGGCTCCGCAATATCCGCCTGCAGAAGGGCCTCTCCCTCCACGACGTCGAGGAGCGCTCCGACAAGGAGTTCAAGGCCAGCGTCCTCGGCGCCTACGAGCGGGGCGAGCGCAGCATCTCGGTGCCACGGCTGCAGCGGCTGGCCATCTTCTACGGCGTCCCGGTCGATCACCTCCTGCCCCGGCTCGGCCCGGAGGTGAGCGAGGCCGCCACCACCAGCGGCGGCGGGAACGACGAGGCGGTCTGCATCGACCTGGAGGCGCTGGAGTCCAGGAGCGAGCCCGAGGCCCAGACCCTCAACCGCTACCTGGCGCTCATCCAGACCCAGCGTGGCGACTTCAACGGCAAGGTCCTCACCATCCGGCGTGACGATGTACGGGTCCTAGCCGCTATCCTCGATCAGTCCCCAGGAGGCCTGATCGAGCGGCTGGACGACCTCGGCCTCCGCCGCCCGTCGTTCGGATAGCCCCCGGCTGTCCGGCGCAGCAGGAGGTGCCAGTGGCCCGACCGATCACGGTGGCCGGGATCTTCGCCCACCCCGACGACGAGACCTGGTCCCTTGGCGGGTCGTTCGCCCTGCTCGTGCCCAAGGGGGTCAGGGGCGCGGTCTGGACGGCCACCCGCGGCCAGGCGGGCGAGATCGCCGAAGGGTCGGGAGCGACCCGCGAGACCCTGCCCGAGATCCGCGAGGCCGAGGAGCGGGCCGCCATGGCCGAGGTCGGGGTCGAGCGGGTGGAGTTCGGTGACTTCGTCGACGGCGAGGTCGAGGGGGCCGGCCTGGACACCGTGACCACCGACATCCACCGGTTCCTGGAGCGCGAGCAGCCCGACGTGGTCGTGACCATGGAGCCGGCCGGGGTCACCGCCCACCCCGACCACATGGCCGTCTCGGCCGCCACCCAGGCCGCCTTCGGCGCCTACGCGGCCACCGCCCGGGAGCGCGAGCCCCGCTTCTACTACTGGGGCGTGCCCGTCTCCGACATGGCCAGCTGGCGCCAGCTCGGCCGGACCAGCGGCAACGAGCTGCCAGGCGAGGACGACCCCTACGGCGGCCGGGGCACCCCCGACGACCAGTTCACCTGCACCGTCGACACCTCGACCGTGGCCGAGCAGGCCTACCGGGCCCTGTGCCGGCACCGCACCCAGGCCGGCGACCCGGCCTACCTGCTGCTCGGCCACCGGGACAACTGGCGGACGGTGTTCGCCCGCTCCCAGTACCTCCGCGTCCATCCCACCCCCCGCCCCGGGGACCCGCCCGAGGCCTCGCTGGTGGAGGCGTTCGGCAATGGCTGAGGCGGCTCAGGCGCCAAAGGTCGCGTTCAAGACCCTCGGCTGCCGGCTCAACCAGGCCGAGAGCGAGCAGGCTCTCGAGGCGCTGGGGGCGCGCGGGTTCGACCTGGCCCACGCCGGCGAGACCCCCGACGTGGTGGTGATCAACACCTGCACCGTGACCCGCGAGTCGACCGCCTCCTCGCGCCGGCTGATCCGCAAGACGGCCGAGGCCAACCCGCAGGCCACCGTGGTCGTCACCGGCTGCTTCGCGGTCGCCGACCCCGAGGCCGTCCGGGCCATCCCCGGGGTCGACCTGGTGGTCGACAACGACGGCAAGGACCGGCTGGCCGAGCTGGTCACGGCCGTTCCCCAGGTGCGCCGGCTGCCGCTGGTGATGCGGCCGGCCCCGGTCGAGCGGCTCCGCACCCGGGTGGCCATCAAGGCCCAGACCGGCTGCGACGAGTGGTGCACCTTCTGCATCATCCCCCGGACCCGCGGCCCGCTACGGTCCTACCCCGAGCAGCAGATCGTTGACGATGTCCGCCGCCAGGTCGGCCGGGGGGTCCGCGAGGTCGTCCTCACCGGCGTCCACCTGGGCAAGTACGGCGACGACCGGGGCGAGCGGGACGCCCTGGCCCGGCTCGTCGATCGGCTGACGGCCATCGACGGGCTGCTGCGGCTCCGCCTGTCCAGCATCCTGCCCGTGCAGGTGACCCCGGAGCTGGTGGCCAGGGTCCGCGACGACCCCAAGGTCTGCCGCCACCTGCACATCCCCCTCCAGGCCGGCCACGACGAGGTGCTGGCGGCGATGCACCGCCCCTACCGGATCGCCGAGTTCACCGAGCGGGTCGAGCACGCCAAGGCCGAGATCCCCGGCCTTGGGCTGTCCACCGACGTGATCGTCGGGTTCCCGGGCGAGACCCGCGAGCAGTTCGCCGCCACCATGGCCGTGGTCGAGCGGTCCGCCTTCTCCAAGCTGCACGTGTTCCGCTACTCCCAGCGGCCCGACACCCCGGCCGCGACCATGGACGGCCAGGTCGACGACGCCGAGAAGAAGGCAAGGGCCCGCGAGCTGATCGCCCTCGGCAACGAGCTGCGCCGCCGCTTCCACGAGGACCATGTCGGCCGGCCGATCTCGGTGCTGGTCGAGGCGGCCGGCGACGGCCTGGCCGAGGGGACCAGCGACAACTACATCAAGGTCCGCTTCCCCGGCGGTCCCGAGCTGGTCGACCAGGTGGTGACCGTGCGAGGCTTGCGCGCCGACAACGAGGGCATGGAGGGAGAGGTCATTTGAGGCGTGCGGGTGCTGCTACCGAGGCCATGGAGGGAGAGGTCGCGTGACCGACGGGGACTGCCTGTTCTGCAAGATCGCGTCCAAGGACGTGCCCGCCCAGGTGGTGCTGGACCGCGACGACGTGCTCGCCTTCCGCGACGTCAACCCCCAGGCCCCGACCCACATCCTGGTCATCCCCAAGCAGCACGTGGCCAGCCTCGAGGCGGTGCCCGACGACGGCGGGCAGTTGCTGGCCAGCCTGGTCGCGGCGGCCAACGAGGTCGCCCGCGAGGACGGCGTGGCCGGCGCCTACCGGCTGGTCACCAACATCGGGCGGGGAGCCGGCCAGTCCGTCGACCACCTCCACCTGCACGTGCTCGGCGGCCGGGGCATGACCTGGCCCCCCGGGTAGCCACCCTTGGCCACCACCGCCCCCTACGGCTCCTGGAGCTCGCCGGTCAGCGCCGAGCTGGTCGCCGCCGGCGGGGTGTCGCTCGACGAGGTCCGGGTCGAGGCAGGAGCCGTCTTCTGGGTCGAGGGCCGCCCGCTGGAAGGCGGCCGCCAGGTCATCTGCCGGGTCGAGCCCGGAGCGGACCGGGACCCCGACGACCTGACCCCCGAGGGGTTCAACGCCCGCACCCGGGTGCACGAGTACGGCGGCGGCGCCTACGCCGTCCACGGCGACAGGGTGTTCTTCAGCAACTTCGCCGACCAGCGCCTGTACCGCCGGGATGCGGGCGCGGCCCGGCCGGTCCCGATCACCCCCGAGCCGCCGGCCCCGGCCGCCGACCGCTACGCCGACCTCTGCCCGACCCCCGACGGCCGGTGGCTGGTCGGTGTCCGCGAGCACCACCACGACGGCAAGGCCGACAACGAGCTGGTCATGCTGGCGGCCGACGGCGGCGGGGTGGGTGGCCAACCGGTCGTACTGGCCGCCGGGCGCGACTTCTACGCCAGCCCCCGGATCAGCCCCGACGGCCGCCGCCTGGCCTGGCTGGAATGGGACCACCCGAACATGCCCTGGGACGGGACCGAGCTGCGGCTGGCCGAGCTGGGCGGCGACGGCCTGGCCGGCGAACCGGTGACCGT
>DATENJ010000303.1:0-5182 GCA_035275125.1 Actinomycetes bacterium
GCCTGGCCTGCCGGGAGCTGGGCGACGAGGACGCCGCGGCCATGGAGCTGGACGCCGCCCGGTCGGTGCTGGCCGGGCTCGGGGCCGGCCCCGACCTGGACCGGCTGGACAGGCTGACCGGGGCCGCCGGCGCGACCGGCGGGCTGACCGAACGCGAGCTGGAGGTGCTGCGCCTGGTGGCCGCCGGCGCGACCAACCACGCCATCGCCAGCCGCCTGCACCTGGCCGACAAGACCGTCCACCGCCACGTCAGCAACATCTACGCCAAGCTCGGGGTCTCCTCCCGGGCCGGCGCCACCGCCTACGCCTACCAGCACCACCTGCTCTAGCGGTCGGGGAGAAGTACCCATCCCGGGGCGGTGCCGCAGGCGGGGTTCTCCCGATGCCGGCCGGCCGCCGCCGCTCTAGCCTCGGGCCAACCCCGAGAAGGAGGGCGACGATGGACGGGCAGCAGCTGGAACCGGAGCGGTTCGACACGGTGGTCGTCGGCGGTGGCCAGGCCGGGCTGGCCACCGGCTACCACCTGGCCCGGCTTGGCCGGCCGTTCGTGATCCTGGACGCCGGCCAGCGGGTCGGCGACGCCTGGCGGCACCGCTGGGACTCGCTGCGGCTGTTCACCCCGGCCCGCTACAGCGGGCTGCCGGGCATGGGCTTTCCCGCCGCGGACTGGCACTACCCCACCAAGGACGAGGCGGCCGAGTACCTGGAGGCCTACACGGCCCGGTTCCAGCTCCCTGTCCGGACCGGTGTGCGGGTCGACGGGCTCACCCGCCAGGGGGACCGGTACCTGGTCACGGCCGGGGAGCGCCGGTACGAGGCCTGCAACGTGGTCGTCGCCTCGGGCGCCTACCACCACCCGAGGATCCCCGACTTCGCGGCCGAGCTGGACCGCGGCATCCTCCAGCTCCACTCCACCGGCTACCGGCGCCCGGCCCAGCTCCGCGACGGCGGCGTCCTGGTGGTCGGCGCGGGCAACTCCGGAGCCGAGATCGCCCTCGAGCTGTCGGCCGGGCACCCGACCTGGCTGTCGGGACCGCACCCGGGCAACGAGCCGGCCCGGGCCGGCGGCCGGGTCGACCGGCTGACCACGCCGGCCCTGTGGTTCGCCTTCTCCAAGGTGCTCTCGATCGGCAACCCGGTCGGCCGCCGCCTGCGGCCGAAGCTGCTGACGGCGGCGGCCCCCCTGGCCCGCGTGCGGCGCAAGGACCTGGCCGCCGCCGGGGTCGAGCTGGTGCCGAGGACCACCGGGGCCCGCGACGGCCTGCCCGTACTGGAGGACGGGCGGGTCCTCGAGGTGGCCAACGTCGTCTGGTGCACCGGGTTCCGGCACGACTTCGCCTGGATCGACCTGCCCGTCTTCGACGCCGGCGACGAGCCGCGGCAGCACCGCGGCGTGGTCGCGTCCCAGCCCGGCCTCTACTTCGTCGGGCTGCACTTCCTCACGTCGATCGTCTCGCCCCTGGTCGGCGGGGTCGGCCACGACGCCGAGCACGTCGTCACCGAGATCGCCGGGCGCAAGCCCGCTAAGGTGGCAGCGAGCACGTAAGCCGGAGGGCCGTTGCACGAGATCGAACCGCTGCTGCTGGCGTTGATCGTCGCTGTAGCCGGGCTGAGCGTCCTGGCCCGGATGGTTCGCGTGCCCTATCCGATCCTGCTCGTCCTCGGCGGGCTGGTGCTGGGGTTCGTGCCCGGCATGCCGGCCGTCGAGCTGCCGCCGGAGCTGGTCCTGGTGGCGTTCCTGCCGCCGCTGCTCTACTGGTCCGGGTTCTTCGCCTCGCCCCGCGACCTGCGGGCCGACGTCCGGACGATCTCGCTGCTGGCCGTCGGGCTGGTCCTGGCGACCGCGGCCGCGGTGGCCGTGACCGCCCACGCCATGGTCGACGGGATGACCTGGCCGGCGGCGTTCGCCCTCGGCGCGATCGTCTCCCCCACCGACCCGCTGGCGGCCAGCGCCATCGGCCGCCGCCTGGGCGTGCCCCGCCGCCTGCTGACCGTGCTCGAGGGCGAGAGCCTGGTCAACGACGCCACCGCCCTGGTCGCCTACCGGATCGCGGTCGCCGCCGCGGTCAGCGGGGGCTTCGTCGCCTGGCAGGCCGGGCTTCGCTTTGTGGTCACGGCGGCCGGCGGGGTGGCCGTCGGGCTGCTGGTCGGCTGGCTGGTGGCCGAGCTGCGGCGACGGCTCGACGACCCGGTGGTCGAGATCGTCGTCTCGTTGTTCACCGGCTACGCCGCCTACCTGCCGGCCGAGCTGCTCGGCGTCTCCGGGGTCCTGGCCGCAGTGACCGCCGGCCTGTACCTCGGCTGGCGGGCCCCGGAGCTGGCCTCGGCCGCGACCCGGCTGCTCGGCTTCTCCTTCTGGGAGGTGCTGGTCTACCTGGTCAACGCCGTGCTGTTCATCCTCGTGGGCCTCCAGCTCCGGCCGATCCTCGAGGACCTCGGCGGCACCGCGGTGGCCGTCCTGGTCGGCCAGGGGGTGCTGGTCAGCGCGGTGGTGGTGGCCGTACGGCTCGGCTGGGGGTTCAGCGTCCCCTACCTGGTCAGGCTGGTCGACCGGCGCCCCTCCCAGCGCATGCGGCGGGTCGGGGCCAGGGAGCGGCTGCTGCTCGGCTGGAGCGGGATGCGCGGGGCGGTGTCGCTGGCCGCGGCCCTGGCCCTGCCCCTGGACTTCCCGATGCGGAACCTGATCCTGTTCCTGACCTTCTCGGTGATCCTGGCCACCCTGGTCGTGCAGGGCCTCACCCTGCCCGCCCTGATCCGGCGGCTCCGCTTCGACGAGGACGACGCCGAGGAGCGGGAGGAGGTGAAGGCCCGCCTGGCCGCGACCCACGCCGCTATCGACCGGCTGGACGAGCTGGCCGGGGCGGACTGGACCCGCGACGACACCGTGGAGCGGCTGCACGGGCTGTACGACTTCCGCCGCCGGCGCCTCAAGGCACGCGGCGGGTGGCTGGAGGACGACGGCACCGAGGACCGGTCCCAGGCCTACCAGCGCCTGCTCCGCGAGCTCCTCCAGGCCCAGCGCCAGGCCATCGTCCAGCTCCGCAACCAGGGCCAGATCAGCAACGACGTGATGCACCGCATCGAGCGCGAGCTCGACCTCGAGGACACCCGGCTGGAGATCTGACCCACGGGAGGTGGCGGGATGCGCCTGACCAAGTTCGGGCACTCATGCCTGCTGGTCGAGGAGGGCGGGGCCCGGGTGCTGCTCGACCCGGGCTCGTTCTCCGAGGGGTTCGAGGCGCTGGAGGGGCTGACGGCGGTCTGCCTCACCCACCAGCACGTCGACCATCTCGACACCGAGCGGCTGCGGCTGCTGCTGGACCGCAACCCCGGGGTCCGGGTGGTCAGCGACGAGGGCAGCGCCGGGTCCCTCGGCGAGGCCGGCGCCGACGTCGAGGTCGTCCACGACGGGGACGAGCTGGACCTCGGCGGCCTTGGCGTTGCGGTGTTCGGGCGCGACCACGCCGCCGTCCACCCCGACCTCCCGGTGATCCCCAACGTCGGCTATCTGGTCGGCGGGCGGCTGTTCCACCCCGGCGACGCCCTGACCGAGCCGGGCGCGCCGGTCGAGCTGCTGGCCGTGCCGGCGGGGGCGCCCTGGCTGAAGCTGGCCGACGCGGTCGACTATCTGCGCCGGGTCGGCCCAAGGGTTGCGGTCCCGGTGCACGAGAAGGTGCTGTCGGAGCTCGGTATCCGCGCGCACTACGGGCTGCTGGAGCAGCTCGGCGGACCGGGCACGAGCTTCCAGGTGCTGGACGACGGCCGGCCGGCCGAGCTCTAGCGCCCCTGCGGTACGGGAGGTGCCGTAGCGGGATCGTACGAGTGCATCGGTTCCAGGCGGTGGGTTGCTGCGACAGTCGAGGGGCCTTGCGACGGCGCCAGGCGACATACCACCACTACGCTCAGGGGGGCACACAGTTGCGTAGGAGAACGCTCACCGCCTCGATGGCTCTGGCCGGGGTGCTGCTGATGGCCGCGCCCGCCAACGCCGCCATCAACCGGCCGGTGGCCATCTGGCAGATGAACGAGGCCGCCGGGTCCCAGGTCATGGTCGACTCGAGCGGGAACGGGCTCAACGGCGTCATCGGCGCCAACGTGCAGGAGGGGACCGCACTCTCGGGCGGCGGCACCGGGTACCGCTTCCCCTACCTCCGGCCCAACACCCCGCCGTCCGACCCCGAGCACCTGGCCGTTGTGCCCCACAGCAACGCCCTGAACCCGGGCACCGGCGACTACGCGATCGAGTTCCGGATGCGCACCACCCACTCCTTCGGCAACGTGGTCCAGAAGGGCCAGGCCGGCTCCAAGGGCGGGTACTGGAAGTTCGAGCAGCCCAAGGGCAAGATCGTCTGCCTGTTCCGTGGCTCGGCCGGGAGCAGCGCCGCCGGTGCCGGGGCGACGGTCAGGGTCAACGACGGCAACTGGCACACGGTCCGCTGCGAGCGCACCTCCTCGATGGTGACGATGATCATCGACGGTGTGGTCACCGGCCGGAACCGCAACGCCACCGGCACGATCGCCAACACCCGCCCGGTGACGATCGCCGGCAAGGGCAACTGCGACCAGGTCGAGATCACCTGCGACTACTTCTCCGGTGACATCGACTACGTGCGGATCGAGACCTCCTAGGCAAGTCCCTGCGGCTAGCAGCCCCGGGTGCCCACCCGGGGCTGCTCGGCGTCTGCGGCTAGACTGCTGGTCGAGGAGAGGAGGCCCGATGTCCAGACCGGCGCCGCAGCGCAAGTGGGGGATCCGCACGCTGCTGTTCCTCGCGCTGGCCGCGGCCTCCATCATCGTGTCCAACTGGATGCGGATGACCGGCAACACCGACGTCATCCTCCTCACCTTCATCGGCCTGCTCGTCGGCCTGATCGGTGCCACCGTCTCCACCATCAGGGGCTTCCGTGTCTGGGGGGGCAGGCTTCCCCGCGAGGAGCCCCGGCGCGACCGCCGCCAGGGCCCCTAGGTCAGCCCGGCCTGTAACGCCGGCGCCGCTCCCGGGACTGAACCTGGACAGGACGTTGCGACGAGAGGGCGAACGATGTGGACCGACAGCGGCCGGCGCGTGCAGGACGTGGACGTCGGCTAACTCCATAACCTTGCCGCCCGCCACCGGGCGGCGAGCATCGACCTCGGGACCGGGGACGGCCGCTTCGTGCTGGCCGCCGCCGCCGAGGAGCCG
>DATENJ010000304.1:0-5237 GCA_035275125.1 Actinomycetes bacterium
GACGGCCGGGTCGGGTCGCAGCCGCTCGGCCCGGAAGTAGGGGTCGGCCTCGGCCGGGAACAGCCGCTCGGCCCCCGGCCGCAGCGGTCCCCGGCCGCCGCGCAGCCGTTCCAGCCGCGCCGGACTCCAGCCGGCGCGGTCGACACAGCCAAGGGCGACGTCGAAGCCGAGCCCGAGATGGCCCTCGGCCCGGCCGTCGATGGCGAAGTCCTTCCACTCCAGCAGCACCGAGAAGTCGGTTGGCTCCTGGAGCTCGACCAGCAGGACGCCCTTGCCGATGGCGTGCGGCATCCCGGCCGGGACGAGCACGGTGTCGCCGGCGGCCACCGGGACGGCGTTGAGGCCGGCCAGCAGCGCCTCGACGTGCTGGACCTCCACCAGCTCGGCCAGCCGTCCGGAGTCCATGTCCTCACCGAACCCCAGGTGCACGACCGGGTCGGGGCCGTCGGCGCCGACGATCACCCAGGCCTCGGTCTTGCCCCACGGGCAGTCGAGGTGGCGGCGGGCGAACTCGCGGTCCGGGTGACAGTGGACGGGCAGGCGCTCGCCGGCATGCAGCAGCTTGACGAGCAGCGCCGGGTCGTCGCCGTAGGCCTCGGCGTGGCGCCGTCCGAGGAAGCCCTCCGGGTCGGAGCGGATCGCCTCGCGGAGCGTCCGGCCGTCCTCCAGCCGGGTCAGGCCCTCGCCGCCCGACCCGAACGCGGCCGTGGTCGAGCCGACCCAGTCCTCGGGAAGGAACGCACCGTCGGCCCCGGGCGCCCCGCCACGCAGCTCGTCGATGGCCGACCCGCCCCGGTAGAAGCGGGGGAACCGGTTGGCGGCCAACGGGATCGGCTTCACGGCGCGATCGGGCCGGATTGGAACGCCGAGGAACCACCCTGCGGCAGGGTCAGCTGAATCGGCATATCTGCAGCAGTTTCCCACCAATCCGGTGGAAACAACAGAAGCCGTCAACCGCCCCGCCGCTCCCGCGGCATCGCGGTGACGGCGCTGGCCACGGCGATGTCCAGCTCGCTCTCCCACAAGGGGCGTTGCGCCTGCGCGAGCACCCTTCCAAGACCCGATGCCGCACCCCTCCAGCCGAGGCCGATCGTCCCGGCGGCGGTGACGACCGCCGCAAGCACCGGGAGCGCCGCACGAACGGTGAAGACCGTGACAAGGGCTGCGACAAGGATCGCCGCCACTGTCGCCGTCGCGATCCAGAAGCGGCGCAGCAGCCCGCGGGTCAGCTGGCGGATATGGCCCAGCAGCCGGTCGGCGGCCGACAGGTAGTCGTCGGTGGAAAGCAGGTCCAGACCGTCCTTCTCGCCGGAGAGGATGGCCCGCCACAGCTGGCCCTGCCGGTGGAGTGCCCGGGTCACGCTCTCCCGATCCGCCGCCGAACCCCAGTCGACCGGTCGGGGCCGTGGCTGGCGCCCCTGCGGGTCCAGGGCCACGTGCAGGATCGGTGCCCCGCTCCAGCCCTCCCAGGCGTGCAGCGACCCGCGGACAGCATCGGCGGCATGTGGCGGAAAGGCCGACTTGAGGTCGGCCAGCCAGCCCAGCAGGTTGGCCAGCCGGTACCTGGCAAATGCCTGTTGGAAGGTCGGCGGGTTCCTGGCGTCGGGCAGCAGGACCGTCTCGGCGAGGGCACGGCCAAGCCCATAGGCCTTGCCCAGGCGGTAGTCGGCCGCGGTCGTGGTCACCAGCAGCTGCTGATGCAACCGCGCGACCGCCGCCTGCAGCTGGCCTGGCTCACGGACCTCGGCCTGGAGCAGCGACTGGACGGCATCCAGATCCGGTGGCGGCTGCCCGGAGTCGTCGAGGTGCCGGACACGCTCCAGGTCCGCCCGCACCTGCGCCAGCAGAAGCCTGGCCCGCGCCAGCGGATCGAGGTCTCCGATACCGACGAGCTTGTCCAGGGTTGCCTGCCGGCGCTGCGCGGACCGGGGAACGGGGGTGTGGAACAGCTCGGCGACATGCCAGCCCAGCACGAACGCCGAGATGACGCCGCCCCGGTCGGAGTTGTCGCTAGGCATCGGTCATCATGGGCGAATTGTGTGCTCAATCCCATTCGGCTCACCAATCGGGACGAGGCCGCGACGCGGTGAAGGCGTCCGCGGTCTCCTTGAGCACGTCGAGCATTGACGCGGTGGCGGCGGAGCGGTAGCTGGCCGCCAGCCGGGCGGCGGTGATGTGTCGCACGGGCGGGACCGTGAGGCGGACGCGGCGCAGCCCCGGGCGTACGAACATGAGCGCGAGGTGGGGGAGCACGCCGATCCCCAGTCCGACGGCGACGAAGGCCTGCACGGCGTTGTAGTCGTCACTGCCGAAGGCGACGCGGGGCTCGAAGCCAGCCGCTCGGCAGCTGTGGCGCACGATCACCTCATAGGCGCTGTCGGGGGCGCCGCCGATCCAGGTCTCCTCGGCGAGCTCCTCGAGGGCGACCGCGGCGCGGCCCGCCAGCGGGTGGCCATCCGGCACGACGAGATCGAACGGGTCCTCCAGCAGGTGGGTCCGCTCCAGCTCGACGTCGGGCTCGCCCAGCGCCTCGTGCTCGTAGATGAGCGCCAGGTCCAGCTCCCAACGGGCGAGCCGTGGGATCAGGCCCTGGCCATGGTCGTCGAGCACGGTCATGGTGACGTCGGGGTGGCGCTGGTTGAAGAGCGCGACGGCGCGGGGGACCAGCGTCGCAACGGCGGTGGGAAAGCTGGCGAGCCGCAGCCGACCACGTCGCAGGCGGGCGATCTCGCCCAGCTCCTGCTGCGCCTCATCCAGTCGTGCCAGCACCGCCTCGGCGTGGACCAGCAGGACACGGCCGGCGTCGGTGAGGCGGACGGGACGCACGCCACGCTCGACCAGCCTGGTCCCGGTCTCGCGCTCGAGGGCGGCGACCTGCTGGCTGACCGCCGACTGGGTGAACGAGAGCGCCTGGGCCGCGGCCGAGAACGAGCCGCGAGCGGCCACCTCCCGCAGCACCTGGAGACGACGCGGATCCAACATAAGCGGAGCTTAACAGACCACAGAAATCGTAACTTGACCTTATCAAGGACCCGAGCGAGCCTGAGCGGGCAACGCCGCGAAGGAAGCGGCGGCCTTGAGTACAGGAGACGCCTGATGACGCAGCTCGTGGACCCGACCTTCTACCGTAGTCCGGCCGAGGCCGCGGCTGCGCCGCCCGAGCGGTTGGCCTATGTGGCGGCCTATGACCGGGCTGGTCGGGCCAAGGACGCCATGGCCGTGGTCGATGTCGACCCGTCCTCGGCCGACTATGGCCGGGTGGTGGGCTGGTCCGAGCTGCCCACGGCCGGGAACGAGCTGCACCATTTCGGCTGGAACGCCTGCTCGTCGGCGCTGTGCCACGCCGGGCACGGCGACCACGGCCAGCCGTTGGAGCGGCGCTACCTGCTCGTGCCGGGGCTGCGGTCCTCGCGGACCTATGTGCTGGACACCAAGCCCGACCCCCGCCAGCCCAGGGTGGTCCGGACCATCGAGGCCGAGGAGCTGGCCGCCAAGGCCGGCTACTCGCGGCCCCATACCGTCCACTGCGGCCCCGGGGGGATCTTTCTGTTCAGCCTGGGCGGGGCCAACGGCAACGACGGCCCCGGCGGGGTCGCCCTGCTGGACCACGACACCTTCGACGTCATCGGCCCCTGGGAACACGACCGCGGCGAGCAGTACTTCGCCTACGACGGCTGGTGGCACCTGAACCACGACACCATGATCACCTCCGAATGGGCCACCCCCTCGATGGTCGAGCACGGCCTCAACCCCGAGGACCTCCTCGGGCGGAAGTTCGGCCATCACCTCAACTTCTGGAGCCTGTCGGAGCGGACCCTGACCCAGCGGATCGACCTCGGCGACGCCCACCAGATGGTGCTGGAGGTCCGCCCAGCCCACGACCCGGCCAAGACCTGGGGGTTCGTCGGGGTGGTGATCAGCGTCGAGGACCTCTCGGGATCCATCTGGGCCTGGCACCGCGACGGCGACCACTGGGCGGTGACCAAGGTCATCACCATCCCCGCCGAGCCGGCCGACCCCGAGCTGCTCCCCCCGGCCCTCCAACCCTTCGGCGCGGTGCCGCCGCTGATCAGCGACATCGACCTGTCGGTGGATGACCGCTGGCTGTACGTGTCGTGCTGGGGCACCGGCGAGCTCAAACAATACGACGTCAGCGACCTGCTCCACCCGGTCGAGACCGGCTCGGTCCGCCTGGGTGGGATCGTCGGCCGCCAGCCGCATCCCGCCGCCCCCGAGCTGCCGTTGGCCGGCGGCCCCCAGATGGTCGAGGTCAGCCGCGACGGCCGCCGGGCCTATGTCACCAACTCGCTCTACGGGGTCTGGGACGACATCTTCTACCCCCAAGGAGTGGGCGCCTGGATGGCCAAACTCGACACCGACACCACCACCGGCGGGCTCACCGCCGACCCCCGGTTCTTCCCCAACGGCGACGCCTTCCGTGGGCTGCGGGTCCACCAGACCCGCCTCCAAGGCGGCGACGCCTCCAGCGACTCCTACTGCCACACCCGCTAACCCCGAAAGAGGAACCGACGGTGCACCCACTAGCCCACCACGCCGGCGAGGACTCCCTGGTCAACCTGCTCCTACTCGGTGGCAGCTGGCTGTCAGCCGCAGCCGTCGTCGGCCGGGCACGGCTCGCCGCCACCAAGAAGCGACTGGTCAGGAACCGGGACTCCCGCCAAGGATGAGATCAGGGCGGACACAACCGGCGGGAGGTGCTCGCCGCACGCGGACGTTCCGGTTAGCGTCACGGCCATGACCGAGGACCGGGACGTGGAGTACGGGGTCCACCTGCCGCTGATCGACGTCGGGGCACCACGGTCCCTGCCGGCGCTCAGGGCCTTCGTGGGTGCGGCGGCCAGGCTTGGCTACCGCTCCCTGTGCGCCAACGACCATCTCGTGTTCAGCCGGCCGTGGCTCGACGGCCCGACCGCCCTCGCCGCCGTCATCGACGCTTCCCAGGACATGACGCTGGTCACCACGGTCGGCCTCCCCGTGCTCCGCGGGCCGGTGCAGCTGGCCAAGACCCTGGCCGCGATCGACATCCTCTCCGGCGGCCGCCTGGTCGCAGGAGTGGGGCCGGGATCCTCGGCGGCCGACTACGCGGCCGTCGGCCTTCGGTTCCAGGAGCGCTGGCGGCGCTTCGACGAGGCCCTGCAGGTGCTGCGAGCTCTGCTCCACGGCGACAGCGGCGGGTTCGAGGGCGAGTTCTACTCCACCGGCGGTGTGCTGCTCGA
>DATENJ010000305.1:0-2266 GCA_035275125.1 Actinomycetes bacterium
GCGCCGCTCGAGCAGGGCCAGCACCTGGGCCGCCGACGCCTCGGGCGGCTCGCCTGCGGTGTCGAGCACCAGCTCCGGCGCCAGCGGCGGCTCGTAAGGGTCGTCGACCCCGGTGAGGCCGCGCAGCTCGCCCCGGGCGTGGCGGGCGTACAGGCCCTTGACGTCGCGGGCCTGGCAGGTGGCCAGGTCGGTGGCCACGTGGACCTCGACGAAGCCGCCGACCCGCTCAACGGCCGCGCGGACCTCGTCGCGGACCGCCCGGTAGGGCGAGATGGCCGAGACCAGCACGGTCACCCCATGGCCGGTCAGGAGCCCGGCCACGAAGCCGATGCGGCGGATGTTCTCGTCCCGGTCCGCCTTGGAGAACCCCAGCCCCTTGGACAGGTGGGTGCGGACCACGTCGCCGTCCAGCACCTCCACGGGGTGGCCGCGCTCGGCCAGCTGCTGGCCGACCAGGCTGGCGATGGTCGTCTTGCCGGCCGACGGCAGACCGGTGAACCAGACGGTGACCCCTTGCCGGGGCGGGCGCGTTGCACTGGCAGCGGCCACGGTGCGCGTTCCTCTCAACTGTTCGCGGGACAGTGCGGGCGGCCCGGCGGTCGAGAGACGAGTACGCGCTAGGTTGCGCGGAATGACCGCCGAGCCCCAGGACACGCGCAACGAACGACACGCCCGTAGTCGAGGGCGCGGTTGCGGGTGAGGCGAACACCGGTCATGGCCCAACAAGGTGCCCGAGCAAGGCCGACCCTGTCAACGCCGGGTCCGGCCGTGACCGGAAGATCGGACCGCGTGACTTCAGGCGGTGGCGGGCACTGCCGGCCGAGGACGGCCAGTTCGGCCCTTGTTTGACGTGCCGGGCTGTCGCCGGGCGGCCATTGGTGCCATCGTGTTCGGCATGACTGGATCAGACCCCAAAGCGGATCTCTCCCGCTATCTCCAGACCGGCCGGGAGGCCTTGCTGTGGAAGCTGGATGGACTCTCGGAGTACGACGTCCGCCGGCCGATGGTGCCGACCGGCACCAACCTGCTGGGCATCGTCAAGCACGTGGCCAGCGTCGAAGCGGGATATTTCGGCGCCACCTTCGGCCGGCCGTTCGGAGAGCCGTTACCGTGGTTGGACGAGGGCGCCGAACCCAACGCCGACATGTGGGCCACTGCTGAGGAGTCGCGGGAGCAGATGGTCGGCCTGTACCACCGCGTCTGGGCACACTCGGACGCCACGATCGAAGCGCTGCAACTGGACGCAATCGGTCACGTCCCGTGGTGGCCGCCGGATCGCAGCGAGGTCACGCTGCACCTGATCCTGGTCCATATGATCGCCGAGACCGACCGGCACGCTGGCCACGCCGACATCGTCCGGGAGCTCGTCGACGGAGCGGTCGGGCTGCGGGTCGGCAACGACAACATGGCACCCGGCGACCAGTCCTGGTGGGACAGCTACCGCAGTCGCCTGGAACGTGTCGCCAAGGAGGCTGGTGCTGGACCATGAGGGAGGGCGGAGGTACTGTGCCGCGCATGCCTCACGTGCTGCTCAACCGACTCACTGCCAAGCCCGGTCAACGCCAGCGGCTGGTCGAGATCCTGCTCGAGTCGGGCAAGCTCTTCGACGACAATCCAGCCTGTCTGCTGTCGTTCGTCAGTGAATCCACCGATGATCCCAACCTCGTCTGGGTCGTCGACCTGTGGACCAGCCAACAAGCGCATGACGAGGCGCTGAAGGCACCTGAGCTGCGGCCGTTCGTGGAGCAGGCGATGCCGCTCCTTGAGGGCATGCCCGAGCAGATCGAGGTCCGGCCGGTCGGCGGCAAGGGTCTGCCCGGCTGAGGCCCGCAGGTCAGTGGCAGCGCATCTGGACCCGCCGTCCCCTCGATGACGATGGGCACCCCGGAGGGGCCGTCATCGCCGTCGCCTGGTCCCAGTCCTGGTCGACGTTGCCCTGGGTGCGGACTGGGGCCAGGCGCTCGTACGCATGACTATGATCGGCTAGAAACAGGTCGACGTCGTTCAGCACCAGGGTCGGCCAGATGGCTGAGAGGCTCGGGGTCCCAAGCTGGGGGCTGCCGACGAGAGAACGGCGGACAGGATCAATATCCGTCGCACCATTCTCCTCCCCTGGAAAGCCGAAAGGACGCGGCCCCTAGCGGCCACGCCCCACCGACAATGAAACCACAGCTGTGACCGCGGCTGAGGTAACCTGCGGCCCCCCTCGAGAAGCGGAGGTCGTCATGCGCGCGTCGGCTTGGGTTGCTGTGGTCGCGGTCGTGGG
>DATENJ010000306.1:0-4979 GCA_035275125.1 Actinomycetes bacterium
GGCCCCGGCTGGCTCCAGGAACCCCCGGTCGCAGAGGAGCTGCAGCTCGTCGTCGGTGATGGGCTCGGTGGCGCCGATCTTGGCGCCGAGGAAGCGGGGGTCCCAGGGCACGCGGTTGCCCACCTGGGCGACGAGCAGCCAGATGCCCACCAGGTGGCTCTTCGTAGCGTCAGGCAGCGACATCCACTCCCACTTCTCGTGGAGGGAGAGGTAGACCTTGATCCAGACGGGCCTGCGATCCCTGTAGTGCTGGAACTTCGGCCAGCCGCACACCCGGAGAAACCTCATCGCCTTTCAGCGGTCGGCGCCGGTGGGCGCGGCGCTCGCGGGCCGGGGCCATGCCGGCTTGATACGTAGGTCCCAGTACTTCGGCGGGGTCCACTCCCACAGGCCCTGGCGGCCACCGGCGGTGAGCGGGGGAAGCAGCGGGCGCACGTTCTCGAACCGCCACACGAAGCGGCCAGGCGCCCAGTCGTTGGCCAGGTCCTCGAGCTCGCTGGGCGCGGGGTCCTCGCGCTGGATCGGTCGGCAGTCCACCAGGTCGGCGACGGCCACAACCTGACTGCGCGGCAGGTCGAGGAAGTTCAACCCGGCCGCGCGCAGCGTCGAGAGGATGGGCTCGACCTCGCAGAGGTTTCGGTGGAGGGTCGGCATCCAGAGGGGCGTGTGGATGGCCACGGGCCCCCGGTAGGTGCTGCCGAACGGCCGCGTCTCCGTCGTCAGCGCCCCGATGGCGAAGAGGCTCGCGCGGGGCTGGACCAGCGAAAGGGCCTTCACGCCCGGCCCGCCTCGACATCGCGTTGGAAGTCGTCGAGCTCGGCCTGGAAGGCGCCCATCTTCGCCATGTCCAGGTCAGTGGGCTCCTCCCCTGGGTCGAGAACCGTCATGAGGAGGCCCCACAGAGAAGCAGCGCCGGCGTAGAAGGCCCGGCGAGACTCCTGCACTTGGATCGCGTGCGCGTTTACCGGCACCACGCGCTCCCGATAGCTGGCCCACTCCTTCGCGAG
Organism: Actinomycetes bacterium; assembly: GCA_035275125.1. GTDB lineage: Bacteria > Actinomycetota > CALGFH01 > CALGFH01 > CALGFH01 > CALGFH01. Next base: position 1,008 of record DATENJ010000306.1, read on the forward strand.
TAGCTTCACTGCCTGCACCTCCGGTATGGGGCTGCCTTCGCCTTACTGCGTGCGCCCGTTCAGCCTGGGTACGCGCTCGGCGGGCTCGTCGGCCGCCGGCAGGAAGTCGGTGCTACGGGGCGCGCCCGTGACCTCGAGGAACTTCACCTCGACCTTGGCGCTGTCGACGATGACGCGCGCGACGTCGGCGACGGCCCGCGCACGCTCCAGCTCCATGGGCTTCTCCTCGTCCTTGAGCGCCTCCAGTGTCTCGAAGAGGTGGTTCCTCAGGTCATCGATCTTGTTCTTGGGCCATCCTTGCCTCCCTCGTTTCCGGATCTGGCGGTTCAACGCGCCGAGCCGTCCTTGGAGATGCGCTCCGTCCCGATGGGCCTGTAGAGGCGGACGGCCCCGCCGTAGCGCAGGCCCTTCTTGAACTGCGTCTCTCGCATGCGCCCGACCGACCAGCCGGGGCGGCGCAGGCCCTTGTTGGCGGGCACGTGGCCGGGCCTGAAGCGGAAGGGCGCGCCCACCTCGTCTCCGCGGCGCAGCCGGCAGGCCTCGCGGCTGGCCAGGTACCGGGCGGTCTTGCTCAGGCCCCTCGCCCGCGCGCGCGCGTAGACCGCGCGGATGGTGCGGGCGAGGCGCTTCGCCAGCGCAGCCGTTGACTCGTGCGGGTAGCGCGCCGTCAGCAGACGGTCATCGGCCCGGGTCCAGAGGCGCTTGCCGGCGCGGTAGCGGGCCCGGCTCATCTCAGGGAGCGCTCCCAGCGCTCGATCCGCCTGGCCAACGCCTCGCGCGAGGCCGGCGTGAGCCGCACGCCGCCAGGGTCCAGGTGTTCGGACAGGACGTGCAGCCAGCCGCCGTCCGCGCAGGCGCAGTGGACCGCCACGACCAGCTGCAGCTTCGTCCGCCCGCGCGCCAGCTTGGCGAGCAGGTTGACGCCGGCGTGCATGGCCCTGCCGTCCTGGTGGTGGCGCAGCAGCCAGGCCACCGAGCGGCCGCACTCGCGGGCGGCCCACCGCACCATCCGGACCAGATGGGCCACCTGGCGCTCCGCAGCGCGGATCTGGGCCCCGACCGTGCGCCGGCGGGGGCGGCGCCGCCTCATGAGGCCCACACCCACCACGGGAGCACCAGGGTCACGTAGGCCTCTGCGAAGCGGCGGAGCGCCTCTGCCAGGACCGCGACGGCCGCCAGCGCCACCATCGCGGCGGGCCTCACCGGCGGGAGGCCTTCTTCTTCTTCTTCGCCTTCGCCGGCTTGGCCGGGGCACACGCGGAGCAGAGGTCCGGCTCGACCCACGAGCAGCCGCCCTCGCAGGCGTTGCTCTCTGTGCAGCCGCACTCGCGGCACGCGGGCTCCGGCGCTTCCTCCGGCACGACCTGGTCGAGGATCTTCCTCACGTCGATGCCGAAGGCCTTCGCCCGCTTCGGGAACTCGCGGGGCGCGCGCCAGCTGTCGCTGGCCTCGCTGGCCAGGATCAAGAAGGCGACGTGGCGCACCAGGTCCTCGGCCGTGCTACCGCGAGACACCAGCTTGGGCGGAGGGCCGTAGTGCTTGGGCCAGATGCCCTGGACCAGCAGCTCACCAAGGAGCCCGCCAGCCCGGGGCGAAGCCTTCTTGACCGCCGCGGCGACGGCCTCCAGGATCGCGGGCGCCGCCTTCTTCCAGCGATCCCTCGCCGCCGCCTCCCGCTTCTCCGCCGCCTCATCCCTCCGGCGCTGGATCTCCCAGCGGTCCTCGCCGGTCTTGCCGCCCTTGCTCGCCGCGGAGGCCCGCTTCTTGGCCGCCTTCTGCTCCTCGCCCCAGTGCACCTGGCATTTCTTCTTGTCGATGCAGACCTTGAAGGCCTCGCCGCGGCCGTAGCCGACGACGATCACGCCCGTGACCGCGTGCGCGCAGGTCTTCGACTTCTCGCGGCCGTCGGCGCGCCTCCACGACATCGGCCCGTACGTGCGGCTCCCGTCCTCGGGCTTCGCCTCGGGCGTCACGTGGTGGTCGTGGGTGATCGGGACGATCTTCTCGGCCTCCTCGCGCGCCTCGGTGATCGTCTGAGCGGTCGCCGGGAAGAGCATGGGCTCGACCGCCTCGGTGTCGAACCGAACGTTCTTGTCGACCCAGGCCTGCAGCTCCCGCACGCTGATGGCCTTCAGCCTCAGAGGCGGCTCGTCGCCGTCGTCCTCGTTGGGATCCCACAGGAGCGACTCCTCGTACAAGAGCGGGCCTTCGCCCGGCTCTCCGATCGCTCGCTTCTGGTCTTCCGGCTTCAGCCTGGCCAGGATCACGGCGTGGCCGGCGGTGATGTGGCCGGCGAGGAAGAGCTCCTGGGCCTGCTTCGTCAGACGGAGCAGCTTCAGGCGGTCGTAGACGTAAGCCACCGACCGCCCCACGCGCTCCGCGATCCGCGCGGCGTCGTAGCCGCCGCCCCTGGTGGTGACCAGCTGGAAGTAGCCCTGCGCCTCCTCGAGCGGGTGAATGTCCGTGCGCTGGCAGTTCTCGATCAGCTGGGCCTCGAGGACCTCGATGTCCGTCATCTCCCGCACCATCGCCGGGATCGTGCCGAGGCCGGCGGCCTGGGCGGCGCGGTAGCGGCGGTGCCCGAAGACCAGCTCGTGCGCCTTGCCGTCCTTGCCCTGCTTCGGGACGGGGCGCGCCAGCACCGGCTGCAGCACGCCGGCCTTGCGGATGCTCTCCGTCAGCTCCGTCAGGTCCCCGAAGGCGCGGCGGGGGTTGGTGGGCCACTCCCGGATGGAGTCGATGGCCAGCTCGCTGATCAAGGCTTCACCTCCTGGCCCGCTTGCCCGGCCGTAGCCGGGGCGGGAAGATCGTGGGGATGGACGCGCCCGAGGTCCTCGTCGGGGAAGGCATCGAGCTCTGCGGGCGGTGCGCCGCCGAGCTCGGGCCCAACGACCGGATCGAGCTGTGCGTCTGGTGCGAGGGGCCTCTCTGCTGGGAGTGCTGGGAGGTCCCGGGCCACTGCGGGCACGCCGAGTGGGAGCTGATCAACCGGGCCATCCAGCGCGCTATGAACAGCGGGCAGCGGGCCAAGCTCATGGCCACGCCGGGGCCCATCGGGCACGCCAAGGCCGCGCGCTTCCGGTTCAACTGACCGCACCACTCGGTCGATGGCCGCGTCCGCGGCCGCGCGCAGCTTCCGCTTCTGATGCTGGCGGGCCTCGGGGCAGGTCGCGAAGTGCGACTTGTACCGCTCCGCGATGAAGAGGGCGCTCTCCCCCACGTAGACCGCGACGCCGTCCTCTCGAATGGCGAAGTTCCCTTCCTCGACGGGGTCGGGGTCCATGGGCATGGCGTTCCCCTTCACCGACCGGGCCCACCGGATCGGCGCGGTGCACGAGCGGCAGCGCGAGAGCTCGACAACCATTCGTTCGCCTCAAGTCGCCGGCGGAGGGAGCTGGTCATGTGGTGTGCTGGCTCGCCCCGCGCCGGAGGTTGAACACGGGGGCCAGACTCCGCCGGCGACTTGAAGCGGCCCCCCGGGCCCACTCTCCGACCCGGGGGGCTTGTCGTCCCGACTCGCTGGATTGGAAGGTTGTCCCTCTGAGAAAGGCCCTCGCTTGAAACCAGCCGGCCCTATTGCCGTCTGGCGCTGCTGAGGCTCGCGCCTCAGGGGAACCCGGCACCGGCGGGCGCTGTCCCCCGCCGGCCCTGGCGTGGCGGCAGGTTGCCGGGCTCCCCTCAGGCGGCCTCACCTACTCCTGGCCTCCTTCCTGCGGCGGCGGCCCGCCGTCGGCCTGGGCGATCGCGGCGCGGAGCGCGAGCGTCGCCTTCCAGACCGGGCGGCAGTCGGCCCACTTCTGGCCGTGCGCCCAGGGCTCCTTCCCGATCTGCTCGAGCGCCTCCAGGGCCTCGGCTGCGGCGGCGCGCAGATCGCCCACGCCGACGGCGTCCAGGGCCTGCTGCGCCTCGTCGAAGACCTCCTGCTGCAGGACGGGCGGGAGCACATCCAGGCCGCCGGCCCGCGCGGTTGCG
>DATENJ010000307.1:0-8404 GCA_035275125.1 Actinomycetes bacterium
GGTGGTTGACGTGCGCACTGGGCAGGTGGTGCTCGACAGCCGCCGGCCCCAGCAGATCGGAGCGCCGCTGGGTGTCCCCGACGACCGGCGGTTCGCCCCAGTCATCGCGGCTGGCCTGCCCCAGGGGTCAAGCTCCGTCGGTGACCGCCCGGTCGCCTACCAGCACCTGCAACGACAGCGCCACAACGCCAACGACTGGTATGTGATGGCGGCCGCGCGCGTCCCGGTCGGCCCCCTGTACGGCGTCAGCGCATGGTCGATTGCGCTGGTCGCGGTGGCGTTGGCGTTGCTGGTTTTTGCCGCCATCTCCTTCCTGGCCCAGCACCGGCTGCTGGTCGCCACCTCCATGACCGATGCCCTGACCGGGATCCCCAACCGGCGCCAGCTGAAGCTGGACCTGGACCAGGGGCTGAAGGATGCCAGCCCGGCCGAGCCGCTGCTGCTGATGCTGTTCGACCTGAATGGGTTCAAGGCCTACAACGACACCTTCGGCCACCCCGCCGGCGACGCCCTGCTGATCCGACTGGCCACGGCATTGGACACCGCCATGACCGGCCTGGGCGGGAGCGCCTACCGCCTCGGCGGCGACGAGTTCTGCGTCCTGGCCTCCGTCCCGGATGGCCAGACCGGCGCGGTCGCCGCCGCAGCCTCCCAGGCGCTCACCGAACACGGCGGCGGGTTCCACATCACCGCCTCCTATGGGGCGATCCTGCTGCCGGATGAGAGCCGGGACGTCACCGAGGCGATGCAGCTGGTCGACCAGCGCATGTACGCCCAGAAGACCAGCGGCCGCCGGTCCCCCGACCGCCAAAGCCGCGACGTGCTGCTGCGCGCCCTGCAAGAACGCAACCCGGACCTGGCCCAACGCCACGCCTCGGTGGCCCGGCTCGCTGGAGCCATCGGCGAGCGGATGGATCTACCAGCCGAGGAACGCGCCCAGCTCCGCCAGGCCGCCGAGCTGCACGACGTCGGCAAGCTCGCCATCCCCGAGGAGGTCCTGAACAAGCCGGGACCGCTGGAGCCTGCGGAGTGGGCGTTCGTGCGCCGCCACAGCCTGATCGGAGAGCGCATCATCGGCGCCGCACCAGCGCTGGCCGGGGCGGCCAAGCTGGTCCGTTCCACCCACGAGCGCCTCGACGGCAGCGGCTACCCCGACGGGCTGGCCGGCGACCAGATCCCCCTCGGCGCCCGCATCATCGCGGTGTCCGATGCCTTCACCGCCATGACCTCCCCCCGACCCCACGCCGCCCAGTTCGCCATCCCCGAGGCCATCGCCGAACTCCGCCGGTGCGCCGGCACCCAGTTCGACCCTACGGTCGTCGACGCATGCTCCGAGCTGGTCGTCGAGATGGTCTGGCCGACCGAGCCGTCAACCGCCACCGCGGGCAACCTCGATCCGGTACGCGACCATGTCTAGGACTTGAGCTAGTGGCCTCTCTCTGAGGTGGCGGACTCGGTATGCCGTCTCCCGCCGCGGTCCCCTTGCTCCCGACGACCCGACCCGCGTTGCTTGTCTGGCGGGGCGCCCAGCACAGCTGTGGCTGGCCCAGCAGGGGCCACTTCCGAGCTGCTGGGATGCTTTCGCTCGACGGGCCGTGCCTGGAGCGGTCCGTGTCCAAGGAGCGGTGCGCGCTTAGGTAGGCAGCGTTTGTGCCGAATCGGTACTTGAACAGTTCACCTGTGGTCAGCTGAGATCACGGACCGTGACCCCGCCGCGATTCGGACCAGGAGAGGGCCGCGATGGACGAGCAGTGGTCGAAGGGGCGGACCGTCACCCGGTTGGCGACCGCTGGGCTGGCTGCCGTGCTACTGGTGTTGACCGGATTTGCGTTGTGGGCGGCCTTCAGCACCAACCGGGCTGCCCGGCAGGCCGACCGGCTGAGCCGCCTGAGCGACGCCTACCAGCAGGCCCGCTTCGCGGTCGCGGCCGAGGAATCGCTGGAGCGCAAATATCGCCTTGAGCCAGGCCCCGAGGTCCGGCAACGGTACCAGGAAGCCGCCGCGGCGCTGTTGGCCGCGCTCGACGGCGTGCGGCAGCGCGGGGACGCGAACGACCAGGCGCTGGTGGCCAAGGTAGAGGCTCAGCATGCCCGCTACCTGGACGGGATCGATCGCATGTTCAATGCGGTGGATGCCGGTGACACCAAGCGGGTGCTGGCCATCGACGGCGCCGAGACCGAACCGGCGTTCGGGGCGATCGAAGCGCAGGTGAACGCTGCCGCCGACGCCCACCACGAGCAGTCCCTGGCCGGGCTGCACGCGCTGCGGCGTACGGAGGCCACCGTGCTGGTGGCCACCCCAATCGCCTTCGCCGCCGGTCTCGGGCTGCTGGCGGTGTTCTGGGTGCTCATGCTCGGCTACCAGCGGCGCACCCAGCGCCAGGCCACCGACAACGCCCATCAAGCCTTGCACGACGCCCTGACCGGCCTGCCCAACCGCACCCTGCTGCGCGACCGCACCAACCAGGCGATCCGGCAGGCCGACCGGGAGCTGGTCTCGGCCGCGCTGCTGCTGCTGGACCTGGAACGGTTCAAGGAGGTCAACGACACCCTCGGCCACCACTACGGCGACCAGCTGCTGGTCGAGGTCGGCCAGCGGTTGAAGGCCGCGCTGCGGGGTGTGGACACCGTGGCCCGGCTGGGCGGCGACGAGTTCGCGGTGCTGCTGCCCCGCATCGAGACCGTCGAGGGTGCGGTGTGGGTGGCCCGCAAGCTACAGGCTGCCCTGGCCCAGCCGTTCCTGCTCGAGGGGCTGTCGCTTGACGTCGAGGCCAGCATCGGCCTGGCCCTCTACCCCGAGCATGGCGACGACTCCGACGAGCTGCTGCAGCACGCCGACATCGCCATGTATGTGGCCAAGGAGACCCACGCCGGGTTCGTGCTGTTCCAGCCCTCACTGGACCAGCACAGCCCCCGGCGGCTGGCCCTGCTGGGCGAGCTGCGTCGCGGCATCGACTACCAGCAGCTGCTTCTGCACTATCAGCCCAAGGTCCACGCGCACACTGGCCAGGTCCTTGGGGTGGAGGCGCTGGTGCGCTGGCAGCACCCTGAGCACGGCCTGATCCCACCCAACGACTTCATCCCCCTGGCCGAACGCACCGGGCTGATCGGCCCACTGACCCACTATGTGCTGGACGCCGCTCTGTACCAGTGCCGCCAGTGGCAGCAGGCCGGCCACGAGCTAGCCATTGCCGTCAACGTCTCCGCCCGCCGTCTGCTGGACCTTCACTTCCCTGATGAGGTCGCGGGCCTGCTCGCCAGCTGGGGGATCCCCGCGCGGCTGCTGGTGGTGGAGATCACCGAGAGCACCATCATGGCCGACCCCCCGCGCGCTCTCGAGATCCTGGGCCGGCTCAACACCATGGGCGTGCAGCTGTCCATCGACGACTTCGGCACCGGCTACTCCTCGATGGCCTACCTCAAGAGCCTGCCCGTCCACGAGCTGAAGATCGACCGATCGTTTGTCATGCAGATGACCAGCGACACCCGCGACGCGGTCATCGTGCGGTCCACCGTCGACCTGGGCCGCAACCTCGGCCTGCGGGTGGTCGCCGAGGGCGTCGAGGACCAGACCACCCTGCAGGAACTGGACCAGCTTGGCTGTGACGCCATCCAGGGCTACTACATCAGCCGACCCGTTCCCCCCGACGACCTCATCCACTGGCTCAAGCAGCACCAGGCAGCTACCCCAACCCCACCACCCACCGGTGCAGGGGTTCTGGGTCACCCGCCTACCCCAGCCCCCGTCCCGGCGCTGGTGCGACATCAGGCGGCCACGCGTCAAAACACCTCTGCAACGGACGACTAGCCCAGGGCCTTGATCCACCCTCGACAACCTCAGCTGTCCGAGCTGCCTGGCTGCTTCGCAACGGACGATGTGACCGCCCGCCATATGAACCCGAATGGTTGTGCAGTTAAGGGTTCTCTCAGCTACCTGTTCTCAATCCACATGATCCGGACACAAAGCTGGCCACCCTCACTATTTGCGACCCGGCCTCCAAAGCACGGAGGCCAAGCGTTTGCGCTGATCATCAGCTTGGTGGAGCCCCCCGCCGGAATCGAACCGGCGACCCCATCCTTACCATGGATGTGCTCTGCCGACTGAGCTAGGGGGGCCAGTGTGGGATCTTCTGTTGGGACTCCTCGGGACCCGGCTGGAGCGATGACAAGGAGGCATGGTACATGGCCTGGAACAGGGTTGTCCCGCTGTCCCCCGGTCATCTGCTCGAGTGGTGTGAGGTGTCATGAAGGCGTTCAGCTACGAGCGGTATGGGCCGCCGGAGGCGCTTCGGATGGTGGAGGTCGACAAGCCGTCGCCTGACGCCGGTGAGGTGCTGGTGAAGGTGCTGGCGGTCTCGGTCAACCCCGCGGACTGGCATGTCCTTCGGGGCAAGCCGCTGTTCTCGCGGGCCACGTTGGGGTTGCTGCGGCCGAAGCACCGGATCCTCGGCGTCGATGTTGCCGGGCGGGTCGAGGCGGTCGGCGGCGGCGTCACCGGGTTGACGGCGGGCGACGAGGTCTATGCCAACCTCCTGGATCACGGCTTCGGCGGCTTCGCCGAGTACGTTTCGGTGCCGGCGGACGTCGTCTCGTTGAAGCCGGCGAAGCTGTCGTTCGAGGAGGCGGCCGCCGTGCCGATGGCCGCGACAACCGCGCTCCAGGGCCTCCGCCACCACGGGGAGCTCCAGCCCACCCAGACGGTCCTGATCAACGGCGCCTCGGGTGGGGTCGGCAGCTTCGCGGTCCAGCTCGCCAAGGCCTCTGGGGCCCAGGTGACCGCCGTGACCAGCACCCCCAACCTGGAGCTGGTCGGTTCGCTTGGTGCCGACCAGGTGGTCGACTACACCACCACCGACGCGCTGGGGAGCGGGCGGCGCTATGACCGGATCCTGGACACCGTCGGGAACCGCTCGGTGGGCGATCTCAAGGCCGCGCTGGCCGAGGGCGGCAAGGCCGCTGTCACCGGGTTCACCAGTGTGGCCAAGCTGCTGGGCGTCTCCCTGCGCGGCGGCAAGGACATCGCCCAGGTGCAGGCGCACGTCACCGCCAAGGACCTGGAGCTCCTGTCGGAACTGGTCGCGGCGGGCAAGGTCCGCCCCCAGATCGACCGCCGCTACCAGTTCGCGGAGCTCCCGGCGGCGATCGCCTACCTGGAGCAGGGCCGGGCCAGGGGGAAGGTGGTCGCGGAGGTGGCGGAGCGATGAGTGGTCCGGTCAGCACGGTTGACGCGCCTCCGGTCGAGTCGCGGGCGGGGGCGGTCAAGCCGGCGTGCGTGGAGATCACGCCCAGTCGCGAGGCGACGGTCGGGGCGATGCGAGTGCTGCGGGCGCTTCCCCGTCGGGAACGGCGGACGGTGGGGGCCTGGTGCTTCGCCGACCACATGGGGCCGGAGCTGGTGACCGAGACCAAGGGGCTGGACATCGGGCCGCATCCGCACACCGGCCTGCAGACGGTCACCTGGCTGGTCGCCGGGGAGGTGCTGCACCGCGACAGCCTCGGCAGCGAGCAGGTCATCCGGGCCGGTGAGCTCAACCTGATGACCGCCGGGAACGGCGTCACCCATTCCGAGGAGGCGACCGGCCGGTACCGCGGCCAGCTCCACGGCGTGCAGCTGTGGGTCGCCCAGCCGGAGGCGACCCGCGACGGCCCGGCCGCGTTCGAGCACCATGCCGAGCTGCCGCGGGTCGAGCTGGGCGACGCCGTCGCGACCGTGCTGGTGGGGAGCTTCGCCGGGGCGGCGTCGGCGGCGCGGCGCGACACCGCCCTGGTCGGGGTGGACGCGGCCCTCAGGCCCGGGATGGCGGCGTGGCCGCTGGAGCCGGCGTTCGAGCACGCCCTGGTCGTGCTGGACGGCAAGGTGCTGGTGGGCGAGCAGGTGGTGCGGCCGGGCGAGCTGGCGTACCTGGGCCAGGGCCGCGAGGAGCTGGCCCTGTCGGCGGACGGCCCGACCCGGGTGCTGCTGCTCGGCGGCGAGCCGTTCCCCGAGCCGATCCTGATGTGGTGGAACTTCGTCGCCCGCTCCCGCGCCGAGCTCGACGGCGCCTACCGGCAGTGGGAGGCCGGCGACCCGCGGTTCGGGCGGCTGCGCTCGCCGTTGCCGCGGATCCCGGCCCCGCCGCCGTTCTGGGGGCCGCGCGCCTAGCCGGCGCCTGGCGCCGGCCTGATCGGGCCCGGGTCTCGGAACCCCGCCCGCTCCAGGGCGGTTGTCGCGCCGGCGGGGATGGTGACCGTCCAGTTGCCGGCGGCCAGGTCCGACCTGGTCAGGCTGGCCCGGTGGACCTCCCGGCCGCCGTAGGCGGCGACCAGCGTCCATCGGGCGCCGACGTCAGGGACCTGGGAGAAGGTGGTCAGGGTCGTTGGCTCGGCCTCGCCGAGGCCGACCCGGTCGCCCGAGGCGTCCAGCGCGTCGACCTGGACGGCCAGCCCGGCTGGTTGTCGATCCGTACGGTCACGTGGTCGCCGCCGTCGCCGACGGCGGCGCGGACCAGCGCAAGGATCCCGATGGCGGTGATCAGCGCGGTGACGGCCAGGACCGCCAGCACCACCGGGTCGCCGGTGGCCGTCGGGCGGTCCAGCCGCGTGGGCATGGACGGGGACATCAGGACCTCCTCCCGGTCATCGCCGCTCCGCTGCCGCGCCGGGCGGGCTGCCGCCGCGGTCTGGGGCGGGCGCGGCGCTCGAAGGCGACCAGCAGCGGGGCGGCCACGAACACCGAGGAGTAGGTGCCGACCAGGATGCCGACCAGCAGCGCCAGCGCGAAGTCGGTCAGGGTGTCGCCGCCGAGGACGAACAGGGCGGCAAGGATGAACAGTGCCCCCAGCCCGGTGTTGACGGTGCGGGGGATGGTCTGCAGGCAGGCGTTGTTGACCAGGCTGGCCAGCGGCTCCCTTGTCCGGGAGCGGAGGCGTTCGCGGATGCGGTCGAATACCACCACCGAGTCGTTGACCGAGTAGCCGATCACCGTCAGCAGGGCGGCCAGGAACACGCCGTCCAGCGGCTTGCCCAGCCAGGCGAACAGCCCCAACAGGATGACCACGTCGTGGAACATGGCCGTGACCGCGGCCGCCCCGAAGGTCCAGCGGAACCGGACGGCCAGGTAGCCGAGCTGCACCACCAGCGCGATGCCGAGGGCGATCAGGGCCTTGCGGCGCAGCTCGGCCCCGATGGTCGGGCCGATGAACTCGTCGCGCAGCTCGGTGGCCTCCCCGCCGACCTGGGCGACGGCCCGCTGCACCCGCTCGGTGCCGGCCTCGTCCAGCTCGCCGGTGCGGACCGTCAGGTTGCTGTCCCCGGAGGCCTGGGCGACCGCCCGGGGGAAGCCGGCGTCGGCCAGGGCCTGGCGGGCCGCGTCGAGGTCGACCGGCCGCGCCGTCCGGTACTCGAGCAGCCGCCCGCCGGTGAACTCGACCCCGAAGTTGGGCCCCTTGACGACCAGGCCGGCCCCGGCCAGCAGCAGCGCCACCAGCGACCCGGCCAGCCACCAGCGGCCCTTGGCGATCAGGTTCGGGCCGCGGGTGGCGAGCCAGCCGGCCAGCCGCCCACCGCCGTCAAGGCCCAGCAGCCCGGGGCGCCGGCGGACGGCGGCGGCTCGGGTGACCAGCTCGACCAGCCCCCGGGTGACGACCAGGGCGGTGAACAGCGACACCAGCACCCCGACCGACAGGGTCACCCCGAACCCTCGCACCGCGCCCGAGGCCAGGAAGAACAGCAGGCCCGCGGCCAGCAGGGTGGTGATGCTGGAGTCGGCGATGGCGCTGAGCGCTCTGGTGAACCCGCGTTCCAGCGCAAGGCGGAGGCTGGCCCCGGCCCGGTGCTCCTCGCGCATCCGCTCGAACACCAGCACGTTCGCGTCGACGGCCATGCCGATGGCGAGCACGAACCCGGCGATCCCGGGCAGGGTCAGGGTGGACCGCAGGGCCAGCAGCACCGCGAACGAGATCAGCCCGTAGCAGACCAGCGCCACCGCGGCCAGCCCGCCGAGCAGCCGGTAGTAGGCGATCATGTACAGCATCGTCAGTGCCGCCCCGAGCACCGCGGCCTGCACGCTCGCGGTGATGGCGGCCTCCCCGAGAGTCGGGCCGACGGTGCGCTGCTCGACCACCTCGACCGGGACGGGCAGGGCCCCGGCCCGGATGAGCAGCGCCAGGTCCCCGGCCTCGTCGCCGCTGAAGTCGCCGGTGATCACCGTCTGGCCGCCACCGATGCCCTGCTCGCAGGGGACCGATGGGTCGACCTGCGGGCTGGAGATCACCTGGCCGTCGAGCACGATCGCGAACTGCTTCTGCTGCCCGGTCAGGGGGCTGGTCTGGTTCGCGATCTGCCGGGTGACGTCCGCGAAGACCTTGCGCGCGTCGCTGTCGAAGGTCAGGTTGACCGTCCACTGCACGTTCTGCTGGTTCGGCGGG
>DATENJ010000308.1:0-2997 GCA_035275125.1 Actinomycetes bacterium
CAGCGGCCCAGCGGGACCCGCAGCGAGCGGGCCCCGGCGGCCAGCCGGCCCGGGCGGGCACCCCGGGTGGCCGACCGCTCGGCCGCCACCACGACCACCGCCAGCAGCCCCAGCAGCAGGCTCTGGGCGAGCGCCCCGGACCGGTCGAACACCCGCGAGGCGTAGATGGAGCTGGTCAGGGTCTGGTAGCGCAGCAGCTGGACGGCCCCGAAGTCGCTGATCGTGTAGAGGAAGACCAGCAGCGTCCCCGCCCAGACGGCCCCGGCCGCCTGAGGCGCCACCACCGTCCGGAACACCGCCCCCGGGCCGCGGCCGAGCAGCCGGGCGCTCTCCTCCAGCGACGCCGGGAGCTGGCCGAGGCGGGCCGCCACCGGCAGGTACACGTACGGGTAGGTGAACAGGGTGAGCACGTACAGCGCCCCCCAGAAGCCCTCGAAGGCGGGCAGCCGCCCCACCCCGAGGGGCTCGAGCAGCCCGGCCAGCAGCCCCCCGGGGGCGAACGCGGCCAGCAGCGCGAACGCGGCGATGAACGACGGCATCACCAGCGGCAGGGGCAGCAGCAGGCGGGCCGCCCGGCGCCCGGGCAGGTCGGTCCGGGCGACCAGCCAGGCCAGGGTGGTCCCGAGCACCGCCGAGGCGGCGGCCACCGAGACGCCGAGGAGCAGGGTCCGGGCCAGCGGGCCCAGGGTGGCGCCGGAGGTCCAGCTGGCCAGCGTCCCGCCCTCGGTCAGCCCCCGGACGGCCAGGTAGGCCAGGGGGGTGGCGAACAGGCAGGCGACCAGGGCCGACACCGCGACCAGGGACGCCGGGGCCCTCCGGCGGTCCACGCTCGGGCGGGAGAGGCGGGGCCGGCGCTCAGACGCCGTCGAAGCCACTGGTCCGGATCAGCTCCACCGTGCGCTCCAGGCCGCCGCCGAGGGCGTCGACGTCGACGTCGGGGGAGTGCAGGCTGGCCAGCGGGGGCAGCCCGGAGGCGGCCGGCACGCCCGCGACCAGCGGGTACTCGAAGGTCTGGTCGCTGAAGTAGCGCTGGGACTCCTCGGTGAGCAGGAAGTGCAGGAAGCGGGTGGCCTCCTCGGTCTTGTCGGTGCCGGCGAGCACGCTGGCCGTCGACGGGATCACCAGCGCGCCGACGTCGCCGTCGGCGAAGGTGTGGTTGCGGCTCGGGGTGCCGGGGCTCTCCTGCTGGAAGCGGTAGTTGTAGTAGTGGTTGACCAGGCCCATCTCGACCTCGCCGCGGCTGACCGCCTCGACGATGGCGTTGTTGTTGGCGTAGGTCCGTGGCTTGTTGGCCACCATCGCCTCGAGCCAGCTCTGGGTGGCCGCCTCCCCCTTGAGCTGCCGCATGGCGGTGACGAAGTCCTGGAAGGAGCCGTTGGTGGGGGCGATGGCGACCTTGCCGGCGAAGCGGTCGCCGGTCAGGTCCAGCACCGAGTCTGGCAGCTCGGCCTCGGTGACCTGCTCGGAGTTGTAGACCAGGACCCGCTGGCGGCCCGAGATGCCGACCCAGCGGCCGTCGCCGTTGCGGAAGCGGGTGTCGACCTTGTCGAGCACGCCGGCCTCCAGCTGGCCGAGATGCCCCTTGCCGGCCAGGAAGCCGGTCGCCCCCGGGCTCTGGGAGAGGAACACGTCGGCCGGGGTCCGGTCCCCCTCCTCGTCCAGCAGCAGGGCCAGCTCGGCCGAGTCGCCGTACTTGACGTCGATGGCGATGCCGGTCTCTTTGTTGAACTTCTCCAGCAGGGGCCCGATCAGGTTCTGGGTGCGCCCCGAGTAGATGGTCAGGGCGTCGCGGTCGCTGCCGCAGCCGGCCGACCCGAGAGCGAGCAGCAGGCCAAGGGCGGCGACGGTGGTCTTGCGAGACATCCGGCCTCCATGTTTAGGTTCGCCTAAATCCTAATCGTCTGCCCGTCCGTGGCCAAGCCCAGGAAGTGAGCAGCCATGGCCCTCCGCCTGCCAGCACCGCCCCGGCCGCCCGGCCACGGACCCCAGGCCGGTCCGGGGCCGGTGGTGGTGTTCCTGCCCGCCCACGACGAGGAGGCGACGGTCGCCGACGTGCTCGCCAGGGTGCCCGAGCTGGTGCTGGGCCGACGGGTGGAGTGCCTGGTGGTCGACGACGGCTCCGGCGACCGGACGGCCGAGCTGGCCGCCGGGGCCGGGGCGACCGTGCTCTCGAGGGCGGCCAACCGCGGGCTGGGGGCGGCCGTCCGCACCGGCCTTTCCGCCGCCGTCGAGCGGGGGGCGGCCGCGGTCGCCTTCTGCGACGCCGACCGCGAGTACGACCCGGCCGAGCTGGAGCGGCTGGTCGGGCCCATCCTGGAAGGGCGGGCGGACTACGTGGTCGGCTCCCGGTTCGGCGGCCAGATCCGGCGCATGCTGCCCCAGCGCCGCCTCGGCAACCTGGCCCTCACCGGCCTGCTCCGGTTCGTGGCCAGGGCCCCGATCGGCGACGGCCAGAGCGGCTTCCGGGCCCTGTCGGGGGCGGCCGCGGCCGACGCCGAGATCGTCCACGACTACAACTACGCCCAGGTCCTCACCCTCGACCTGCTGGCCAAGGGCTACCGCTACCTGGAGGTCCCGATCGGCTACCAGTTCCGCACCACCGGCCGGTCCTTTGTCAGGCCGCTGCGCTACCTGCGCCAGGTCGTCCCGGCGGTCTGGCGCGAGCTCAACCAGCCCGAGGCGGGCCGCCGGCCGCTGCTAGTCCTCGACCACGTGGCTGGTGAAGGCTTCGCGGGCGGCCGACCAGGCGGCGTGGTCGAAGGCGCCGTCCGGGGCTAGGGCGTCGGCCGCCGCCCAGGCCATGGCCAGGGCGTGGTGGGTGTTGTCGTGCACGAACAGGCCGAGGCGGCCGAAGCTGAGCAGGGCCGGCTGCGCGGCCGCCCAGGCGTCGAGGGCCTGGAACGGGGTCGTGTAGCCGGCGCGGTAGACCGGGTACACGTTGGGCAGGCGGCGGACGGCGACCCGCCGGACCGGGCCCGGCTCGGGCAGGCCGCGGTC
>DATENJ010000309.1:0-3271 GCA_035275125.1 Actinomycetes bacterium
GGCCGCCAGGAGCCTCTGGATCACCGTCGCGCGCACCGCTGGAGGGTCGGGATGAGCACCCAACGCCGTGGCGTGGCGCTCACGCCCATGGAGACCCGGTACGACATCATCCTGCGCACAGCCCAGCTCGCCGACGAGCTCGGCTACGAGGCCTTCGCCCTGCCCGAGGGCTGGGGGTTGGACGCGACCCTGCTGCTCACCGAGGCCGCGTCGCGCACCCGCCGCATCAAGCTCGTCTCCGGCATCCTCTCCGTCTGGGGCCGCACCCCGGGCACGCTGGCGATGACCGCCGCCACCCTCCACCGGCTGTCGGGAGGCCGGTTCGTGCTCGGACTCGGCCCGAGCACCAGAGCGCTGGTGGAGGGGTTCCACGACATCCGCTTCGATCACCCCGCCGACAAGCTGCGCGAGGTCACGACCAAGGTCCGCGCGCTCCTGGCCGGTGAACGCGCCCTGCTCGATGCCACGACCGGGGCACGGCCGCTCCACCTCGGCCAGCCGGCCGCGCCCGAACTGCCCATCTGGCTCGCGGCGATGGGCGACCGCACCGTCCGGGTCGCCGCCGAGCTGGCCGACGGCTGGTTCCCCTTGTTCGTCGCCCGTGCCCATGTCGCCGACCGGGCGCAGGCCCTCAGGAAGGACCGGGAGGTCGCCGGTCTCCGGACCGAGCCACTCACGGTCGCCGCCGGCCCGATGACCGTCGCCACCGACGACCCCACCCTAGCTCGCCGCATCTCGGCCAGTTGCATCGCCTGGTATCTGGCCGCCATGGGCGACGTCTACGCCCGGTTCGTCACCGCGCAGGGGTACGGTGGCGCGGTCCAGGCCATCCTCGAGGCGAACCCGCATCCCCGTCCCGATGGCGGCGTCGTCCCCGCCGAGGCGCAGGTCGTCCTGGACCAGTTCACCGCCCACGGCACGCCAGGCCAGGTCCGCGATCAGCTGGCGGCCTGGGACGACGCGGTCGACCTGGTGATGATCGGGCTGCCACCGAACCTCCCCTGGGCCGCCATCGAGGCAACGCTTCGGGCCGCCGCGCCCGGAGCCTGACCCCGTCGTCGAGGCGACTCGGGCTGTCCGTGCCTCGGACGGTGGACGACAATGAGCGCGGACAGCCAGATGCGCACGGCGGAGCACGGGCCCGGGAAGGGAGAACGATGGACGAGGACGCAAGCGGATGGAAGACCCTCCTCACCAGAGCCAACCAGGTCGTCCGCTCCGCCACCCACCCAACGGTCCAGTTGCCTGTTGAAGGTCACCTGCCTGGCTTCGACGGCGCGACCGAGTGGCTCAACTCGCCGCCGTTGACGGCGGCCGAGCTCCGCGGCCGGGTCGTCCTTGTCCAGTTCTGGACCTACACCTGCATCAACTGGCTGCGGACGCTGGCCTATATCCGCGCCTGGGCCGACCGGTACACCGACCAGGGCCTGACCGTGGTCGGCGTCCACACCCCGGAGTTCGACTTCGAGCACGACCTCGACAACGTCCGCCGAGAGGTCAAGGACCTAAGGGTCAGCTACCCGGTGGTGGTCGACAACGACTACGCGATCTGGGATGCCTTCAGCAACCAGTACTGGCCGGCGCTGTACTTCGTCGACGCCCAGGGACAGATCCGCCATCACCGCTTTGGTGAGGGCGACAACGAGATGTCCGAGATGGTGCTCCAACAGCTCCTGACCGAGGCCGGCAGCGGCGGCACCGACCAGGAACTGACGCCGGTCGACGCCCGCGGGCTGGAGGCCGCCGCCGACTGGGGCAGCCTGCGGTCTGCCGAGAACTACCTCGGCTACGAACGCACCGACAACTTCGTCTCCCCCAACGGTTCCCTCCTGGATACGAGCTACGCCTATGCCGCCCCTCCGCGGCTGGGACTCAACCACTGGGCCCTGTCGGGTGACTGGACGGTCGAGCGGGGCGCCGTCGTGCTGAACGCGGCCGGTGGGCGGATCCTCTACCGCTTCCAGGCCCGCGACCTGAACCTGGTCATGGGACCGTCCACGCCAGCAGGTCCCATCCGGTTCCGGGTGCTGCTCGACGGGCAGGCCCCGGGCGACGCCCACGGCGCCGACGTCGACGACCAGGGCAACGGCACCGTCCTCCACCCACGGCTCTACCAGCTCATCCGCCAGCCCGGTCCCGTCAGCGACCGCACCCTGGAGGTCACCTTCCTCGACCCAGGCGCCCACGCCTACTCCTTCACCTTCGGCTAACGGAAGGAGCGCCACGATGGGCACGGTGTCGCGTGGGTTCAAGGGGCGGCGGCGTCCCAGCGTCGAGCTGCCCCCGGGCCAGTACCTGGTCGAGGACTTCCCGGTCCTGTCGGCCGGACCAACCCCCAGCATCGACCTTGGGGATTGGGAGCTGGTCATCACCAACGAGACGGGGGACGCCCAGCGATGGGACTGGACCAGCTTCCAGGCCCTGCCCAGCCAACAGGTCACCGTGGACCTCCACTGCGTCACCCACTGGTCCAAACTGCACACCGGCTGGGAGGGGGTGTCGCTGGACACCTTGCTCGAGCAGGTCGAGACCAGCGCCAGCTACGCCCTGGTCTCCAGCTATGGCGGCTACAGCACCAACCTGCCCCTTGAGGACCTGACCGACGGCAAGGCCTGGATCGCCTTCCGCTACGACGGGGAGGACCTCGAGCCCGAGCATGGCGGGCCGGCGCGGCTGCTGGTCCCCCACCTGTACCTCTGGAAGAGCGCCAAGTGGGTCCGGGGGATCCAGCTCCTGGACCAGGACGAGCCGGGCTTCTGGGAGAGTCTCGGCTACCACAACTACGGCGACCCCTGGCAGGAGCAGCGGTTCTGGGGCGACTGACGAGGCCGGCGGCCGTTGGTGCATGGTGCCGGCCGGGCTGGCTGGACCTGCGCGGTCTGACCTATCTTCAGGTCCCCGTACCGCAGCAGACCTGAGCCGCCCGACCGGAGGAGAACCGATGGACCAGACCCGCGCCCGAGCGCTGCTCGCCGACGAGCGAGCCCGGCTCCAGCAGCTGCTCCAGGCCGAGACCAGCCAACCCGAGCCAGCCGATGTCGGCGACGAGGTCGACGACGCCGACCGGCGCAACGCCCAGGAGACCGACCTGGCCCTCGACCAGCTCCTCCAGTCCCGCTGGGCGGCACTCCAGCGGGCCGAGGCCCGACTCGCCGCCGGCACCTACGGCCGGTCGGTCCGCAGCGACCAGCCGATCCCCGACGAGCGGCTGGAGGCCGACCCCCTGGCCGAGCTGACCGTCCAGGAGGCGGCAGCAGCCGAGCGCGACATG
>DATENJ010000310.1:0-2625 GCA_035275125.1 Actinomycetes bacterium
GACCTCGTGCCGCTCCAGCGGGACGCGCTTGCCGACCAGGTCGAGGGTCCGCCGGACGCCGTCCCCGGTGATGCTCCGGCAGATCGGGTAGAGCTCGGTGACCAGCTCGTAGGCGTCCCGGCCGGCCTGCTCGGCCTCCTCGGGCCCAGCGGCCAGCCCAGGCGCGTCCGTCACCTCGGCGGCTCCCCGGCGGCGAGGTCGGGGTAGGTCGCGTCCCGCTCGGCGATCTGGGTGACCGGGGCCGGCCAGACGATCCCGAGCAGCGGGTCGTTGTAGCGGATGCCCCTGGCCGCCTCCGGCCTGTAGAACTCCGACATCTGGTAGAAGACCTCCGTGGCCGGCTCGAGGGTGAGGAAGCCGTGGGCGAAGCCTTCGGGAACGTACAGCATGTTGCCGCGTTCGGCGGTCAGCTCGACGCCGACGTGCTGGAGGTAGCCGGGCGACCCCGGACGCAGGTCCACGATCACGTCGTAGATCGCCCCGGCCGAGCATCGCACCAGCTTGGCCTCCTCGTGGGGGGCGGCCTGCCAGTGCATCCCGCGGAGCGTGCCCCGGTGGGTGTTGAACGAGATGTTGCACTGGGCCAGGGTGGTGGCGAGCCCGTGGTCGGCGAACTCGCGGGCGCACCAGGTGCGGGCGAAGAAGCCGCGGTCGTCGGCCTTGCGCTCGAGCTCGATCTCGAAGGCGCCCGGCAGCTTGGTCTCGGTGAAGATCACGACCCCGCGCCCAGCACCAGTTTCCGGCAGAAGAAGCCCTCGGCGTGGCGGCTGGGGGCGTTGGCCTCCATCCCCCGCAGGCGCATCAGGGCGAGGAAGGTGTCCTCGGTGAACCACGCCTTGCCCTGCTGGGACGGGAACCCCTTCTGGAGCAGCTCGATCTTGCGGTGGTAGGTCGGCTCGGCGAGCGGCACGAACAGGTTGGGGCGGCCCAGGTCGCCGTCGTACTTGGGGATCTCGTACTCGAGGATCAGGTGGTCCCGGAAGGTGTTCCAGGTCAGCTCCGACACCAGGCGATGGTCCTGGTGGGCGTCGCCGCCCCGGTGGGTGAGCACGACGTCGGGGTCGACCTCGCGCTTGAGCTGTTCGAAGACGTCCTTGACCGCGGCCCCGTCGTAGGGCAGGAACCCGTCCCGGAACCCGTGGACGCTGACCGTCGGGTCGGCCACGCCGTCGAGGAACGCCGCCGCGCTGGCCTTGGCCTCGGCCGCCCGTTCCTCGGACCCGCTGAACACGACCCAGGTCGCGGCCTCGACCCGGCCCCGGCCGACCAGGTCCAGGACGGTGCCGCCGCAGCCGATCTCGATGTCGTCGGCGTGGGCGCCGAGCGCCAGGACCCGCAGGCCCCGGTCGCGCTCGGCCCGGTCGAGGGTCAGCCCGAGCATCACGAGACGACTTGGACCTTGGGGATCGGCACGACGAAGCGGCCGCCCCACTCCCGGACGAAGGCGAGCTGGCGCACGATCTCGTCGGCCAGGTTCCAGGGCAGGATCAGCACGTAGTCGGGCCTGGTCTCGCGGAGCCGGTCCGGGTGCAGGATCGGGATATGCGTGCCGGGCAGGTACCGGCCCTGCTTGTAGGGGTTGCGGTCGACCGTGTAGTCGAGGAAGTCGGTGCGGATGCCGCAGTAGTTCAGCAGCGTGTTGCCCTTGCCGGGGGCGCCGTAGCCGGCGATGGAACGGCCCTCGGCCTTGGCGGCGATCAGGAACTCGAGCAGCCGGTGCTTGGTCGAGATGACCTGCTGCCCGAAGGACCGGTAGTAGTCGAGCCGGTTGACGCCGTCGTCCAGCTCCTGGCGGCGCAGCGCCTCGACCCGTCCGGTGACCGGCTTGGTCTCGTCCTCGGCGTGCCTGGCGTAGACGCGCAGGGAGCCGCCGTGGGTGGGCAGCTCATCGACGTCGAAGACGGTCATGCCGTGCGCCGCGAACACCCGCTCGGTGGTGTACAGCGAGAAGTACGAGAAGTGCTCATGGTAGATGGTGTCGAACTGGTTGCCCTCGATCAGCCGGCCCAGGTGCGGGAACTCGATGGTGGCGACGCCGCTCGGGGCGAGCAGGACCTTGATCCCGGCGACGAAGTCGTTGAGGTCGGGGACCTGGGCGAGGACGTTGTTGGCGGCGATCAGGTCGGCGGCCCGCTCCTCGGCCAGGAGCTGGCCGGCGCTCTGCTCGCCGAAGAATTCGACCCTCGTCGGTACGCCCCGCTCGACCGCCGCCGCGGCCACATTGGCGGCCGGCTCGATGCCGAGGGAGGGCACGCCCCGCTGGACGAAGTGCTGGAGCAGGTAGCCGTCGTTGGAGGCGAGCTCGACCACCAGCGACCGCGGCCCCAGGTCCAGCCGCTCGATCATCTGGTCGGCGTAGCGCCGGGCGTGGTCGACCCAGCTGTCGGAGTAGGAGGAGAAGTAGGCGTACTCGGTGAAGATGTCCTCGGCGCTGACGTACTGCTGGAGCTGGACCAGGAAGCAGCTGCCGCACACGTACACGCACAGCGGGTAGAAGGGCTCCATCCGGTCCAGCTCGGCCGCGGTGAGGTACGACTCGCACAGCGGGGACATCCCGAGGTCGACCATCGTCTGGGAGAGCGGCGCCCCGCAGAAGCGGCACGGCTGCCTGGCCGGCTGCGCCTC
>DATENJ010000311.1:0-7235 GCA_035275125.1 Actinomycetes bacterium
CCCTCCGGCCTCGGGGTTGTCAACTAGGCCTCCGTGCCGAACACGCGGCCGAGGGCGACCCGGCCCTCGGCCTCCTCGGCCGGCGGCTCGGGGGCCGCCGAGGAGGGGGCCACCTCGGCCTCGACGTTGACGCCGAAGACCCGGGCCATGGCGGCGTGCGCCTCCTCTGGATGAGCCTGTTGCCTGGGTCGCCTGGTCATGCCGGCACGTCCTTCCGTTCGGTGGTGCGGGCGAGCTTGTTCACGGCCTGCAGGTAGGCGCGCGCCGAGGCCTCGACCACGTCGGTGGCCACGCCGCGCCCGGTTACCCGGACGCCCTCGAACTCCACCTGCACGGTCACGTCCCCGAGGGCGTCGGTGCCGCCGGTGACCGCCGAGACATGGAACTCGACCAGCTTGGCGTCGACCCCGACGGCCTTGGCGATGGCGGCGCAGGCGGCGTCGACCATGCCGTCGCCGATGGCCGACTCCTCCACCACCCCGGCGTCGTGACTGAGCCGCACCGTCGCCGTCGGCGACATCACCGTCCCGCCGGCCACCTGGAGCCCGACGAACCGGTAGGCGGCCTCGTCGGCCAGGACCTCGCCGGCGACCAGCGCCTCCAGGTCGACGTCGGTGATGCGCGGCTTGCGGTCGGCCAGCTCCTTGAACCGGGTGAAGGCCTTGTCCAGCTCCTCACGGTTCAGGTCGAAGCCCAGCTTGCGGAGGGCGTCGGCCACGGCGTGACGGCCGGAGTGCTTGCCGAGCACGATCCGCGACCCGGCGTAGCCCAGCTCGACCGGGTCCATGTGCTCGTAGGTGGTCCGCTCCATCAGCACGCCGTGCTGGTGGATGCCGGACTCATGGGCGAAGGCGTTGGCCCCGACGATCGCCTTGTTGGGCTGGATCGGGTAGCCGGTGAGCAGGCTGACCAGCCGGGAGGTGCGGGCGATCTCGCGGGTGTTGACCTGGGTCTGCACCCCAAGGCTGGACTGGTGGGTGCGCAGGGCCATCACCACCTCCTCCATGGAGCAGTTGCCGGCCCGCTCGCCGATGCCGTTGACGGCCACCTCGACCTGGCGGGCCCCGGCCTGCACGGCCGAGATGGAGGAGGCGACCGACACGCCCAGGTCGTCGTGGCAGTGGACGCTCCAGATGGCCCGGTCGGCGCCCGGGGTCTCGGCGATCAGCCAGTCGACCAGCTCGGCGAAGGCGTCGGGGAGCATGTAGCCGACCGTGTCGGGCACGTTGCAGGTGGTCGCCCCGGCCGCGATGGCGGCGGCGTAGACCTGCTTGAGGAACTCGGCGTCGGAGCGGGTGGCGTCCTCGGCCGAGAACTCCACGTCGTCGGTGTAGCCCTTGGCCCGTGCCACCGCGCCCTCGGCCGCGGCCAGGACCTCGGCCGGGGTCATGCGCAGCTTGTGCTCCATGTGGATGGGGCTGGTGGCGATGAAGGTGTGCAGCCGCGCCCGCGCGGCCGGGCCCAGGGCCTCGGCGGCCCGGTCGACGTCGCCTGGGGCTGTCCGGGCCAGGGCGGCGATGGTGGCCCCCTTGACCCGCTCGGCCACGGCCCGGACGGCCTCGAAGTCGCCCACCGAGGCCTGGGGGAACCCGGCCTCGATGACGTCGACGCCCAGGCGGGCCAGCTGCTCGGCGATCTCTACCTTGGCCTTGGCGTTGAGGTTGATGCCTGGTGCCTGCTCCCCGTCGCGCAGGGTGGTGTCAAAGACGATGATCTGCTCGGCCACGGCCGGCGACCTCCTTGTGGGCTCCGCTTGCCTTCCGTTTCCTCCTGCCCGCCTCGAGGCACTCCGTGGGGCGGCCGGCGTAGGCCGCCCCACGGCAGCGGAGGATCAGAAGCAGCGGCGCTCCGGAGGTCGTCCGGGTCATGCGCCTGCTCCCGTCTGGGTGAGCTGGATGAAGGTCGCCTCGTGGGCGCCGACCTCCCGCTCCACCCGGTCGAGCACGCCGGCGGGGATGCCGGCGTCGACGGTCAGCGCCATCAGGGCCTCGCCGCCCTGCTTGCGCCGGCCAACCTGCATCTGGGCGATGTTGACGCCGCTCTCCCCCAGCAGCGTCCCGACCCGGCCGATCACGCCCGGGCGGTCCTCGTAGAACATGAACACCATGTGCCTGGCCGGGGCCATGTCGACGGCGATGCCGTTGATGGCCACCAGCCGCTCGTTGTCGCGGGGGCCGACGGTGGTGCCGGCGACCCCGACCGGGCCCCTGGACCCCTCGCCGGACAGGGTGATCAGGTTGACCCAGTCGCGGCTGTGCCGGGCCTTGGACTCGGTGACCTCGATGCCGCGCTCGGCGGCCAGCAACGGCGCGTTCACGAAGGTGACCGGCTCGTGGCAGATGGGGCCGAGCATGCCCTTGAGGGCGGCCAGGGTCAGCACCCTGGTGTCCTGCTCGACCAGGGCGCCGACGTAGTCGATCTGGAGCCGGCCCCCGCCGATGGCGCTGGTCCGCCCGCCGGGGCCGCCGCCGGCCAGGGCCACGTACAGCTGCCCCAGCTTCTCGACCAGCCCGACGAACGGCCGCAGGGCGTCGGGCACCGGGCCGGCGTCGACGTTGACCGCGTTGGGCACGAACTGGCCGGCGAGGGCGAGCAGGAGCTGCTCGGCGATGGTGATGCCGGCCTTGTCCTGGGCTTCGGCGGTCGAGGCGCCCAGGTGGGGGGTGACCACGATGCTGTCCAGCTCGAACAGGGGGCTCTGGGTGGTCGGCTCCTCGGCGAAGACGTCGAGGGCGGCCCCGGCCAGCTGGCCGTCGCCGACCGCCTTGGCCAGGGCGGCCTCGTCCACGATCCCGCCCCTGGCCGTGTTGACCAGCCGGGCCCCGCGCTTGGTGGCGGCCAGCTCGGCCTCGCCGATCAGGCCGGTCGTCTCGGGTGTCTTGGGCAGGTGGATGGTGATGACGTCGGCCCGCCCGAGGACCTCGGCCAGGCTGGCCAGCTCGACTCCCATCTGGGCGGCCCGCTCGCGGCTGACGAACGGGTCGTAGGCCAGCAGCCGCATGCCGAAGGCGTTGCAGCGCTGGGCGACCAGGGCGCCGACCCGGCCGAGGCCGACGATGCCGAGGGTCTTGCCGTAGAGCTCGGCCCCCTGGAACTGGCTCCGCTCCCAGCGGCCCTCGCGCAGGGCGGTGTTGGCCTGGGGGATGTTGCGGGCCTGGGCCAGGATCAGGGCCACGGTGTGCTCTGCGGCCGAGATCACGTTCGACTGGGGCGCGTTGACGACCATGATCCCGAGCCGGGTGGCCGCGGCCACGTCGACGTTGTCGAGGCCGATGCCGGCCCGGCCGACGACCTTGAGGTCGCGGCCGGTCTCCAGCACCTCGGCGTCGACCCTGGTGGCCGATCGGACCACAAGGGCGTCGACCCCCGCGATGGCGCTGAGCAGCTCCTCGCGGGTCATGGCCGTCCGCGCGTCCACCTCGTGGGCGGTGCGCAGCAGCTCAACGCCGGCGTCGGCCAGCGGCTCGGCGATCAGGACTCGGGCCATGTTCCTGAAACTACCCCTGGTCCTGGAGCCAGGACATCATCCGGCGCAGGGGCTTCCCAGTCCGCTCGATCGGGTGGTTCGCCCCGGCCTCGCGCATCCGGGTGAAGTTGGGCCGGCCCTGGTCGTCCTCCTTCACCCATTCGCGGGCGAACGCGCCGGACTGGATCTCGGCCAGGATGCGGCCCATCTCGGCCTTGGTGCGGTCGTCGATGATCCGGGGGCCGCGGCTGTAGTCGCCGTACTCGGCGGTGTCCGAAACCGAGTAGCGCATGCCGGCCAGGCCGCCCTCGTACATCAGGTCGACGATCAGCTTGAGCTCGTGCAGGCACTCGAAGTAGGCGACCTCGGGCTGGTAGCCGGCCTTGGTCAGGGTCTCGAAGCCGGCCTGGACGAGCGCGGTGGCGCCGCCGCAGAGGACCGCCTGCTCGCCGAACAGGTCGGTCTCGGTCTCCTCCTGGAAGGTGGTGACCAGCGCCCCGGCCCGGGTCCCGCCGATCGCCCGTGCGTAGCTCTTGGCCAGGTCCCAGGCCTTGCCGGAGGCGTCCTGGGCGACCGCGACCAGCACCGGTGTGCCCTGGCCGTTCTCGAACTGGCGCCGGACCAGGTGGCCGGGGCCCTTGGGGGCGACCATGGCCACGTCAACGGTGTCGGGGACCTGGATGTAGCCGAAGTGGATGTTGAACCCGTGGGCGAAGAACAGGGCGTCGCCGGGGTTGAGGTTGGGGGCGATGTCCGAGGCGTACAGGTGCCGCTGCACGGTGTCGGGGACCAGGACCATGATCAGGTCGGCCCAGGCCGACGCCTCGGCCGGGCTGGTCACGGTCAGCCCGGCCGCCTCGGCCTTGGCCCTGCTGGCCGAGCCCTCGGGCAGCCCGACCCGGACCTCGCAGCCCGAGTCGTGCAGCGAAAGGGCGTGGGCGTGGCCCTGGGAGCCGTAGCCGAGCACGGCGACCTTGCGGGACTGGACGAGGCCGAGGTCGGCGTCGTCGTCGTAGTAGATGGTGGCCATCTCTGAGGTGCCTCCTTCGGGGAGCTGTTCGCGTCAGGCGGGGCGGGCCACCCGCAGCGGCTTGTCGGTGATGCCCTTGCCGCCGCGGCCAAGGGCGACCCGGCCAGTGCGGGCCAGCTCGCGGATGCCGTAGGGGTCGAGCAGCTCGAGCATGGCCTGGACCTTGGCCGGGCTGCCGGTGGCCTCGATGGTGAGGGCCTCCGGGCCGACGTCGACGATCTTGGCCCGGAACATCTCGGCCAGCTCGATGATCTGGTAGCGGACCGACGGGTCGGCCTTGACCTTGACCAGGACCAGCTCGCGCTCGACGGCCCGGTCCGGCTCCAGCTCGACGATCTTGAGCACGTGGACCAGCTTGTTGAGCTGCTTGGTGACCTGCTCGAGGGGCCGCTCGGCGCAGTCGACGACGATCGTCATGCGGCTGCGGCCCGGGTCCTCGGTCGGCCCGACGGCCAGGCTGTCGATGTTGAAGCCGCGCCGGCTGAACAGCCCCGAGATGCGGGCCAGGACCCCCGGCCGGTCCTCGACCAGCACCGAGATGGTGTGCATGCTCATCTAGGACCGCACCTCCCGGCGGGTCGCCGCCGCCTGCTCCTCGGGGGAGAACTCGGGGCCGAGGATGATCTCGTCGTTGGGCCGGCCGGCCGGGACCATCGGGAAGACGCCTTCGTGGGTGTCGACCCGGAAGTCCACCACCACCGACTGGTCGTCGGTGGCCAGCGCCTTCTCGAGGGTGGCGTCGACGTCGTCGGCCCGGTCGCAGCGCAGGCCGAGGGCGCCGTAGGCCTCGGCCAGCTTCACGTAGTCCGGGCACTCGAAGCCAAGGTGCACCTCGGAGTAGCGCTCGTCGTAGAACAGCTCCTGCCACTGGCGGACCATGCCGAGGTGGCCGTTGTTGAGGATGAAGACCTTGATCGGGATCCGCTCGGTGGTGCAGGTGGCCAGCTCCTGGGCGGTCATCTGGAAGCAGCCGTCGCCGTCGATCGCGACCACCAGCTCGTCGGGCCGGCCGACCTTGGCCCCCATGGCCGCCGGGACGGCGAAGCCCATCGTGCCCAGCCCGCCGGAGTTGATCCAGGACCGGGGCCGGTCGAAGCGGAAATGCTGGGCGGCGTACATCTGGTGCTGGCCGACCCCGGCGACCACGACCGCCTCGCCACCGGTGAGGGCCGACACCCGCTCGACCACATGCTGGGGCTTGAGGGGGCCGCCGTCCTGCTGGTCGTAGCGGAACGGGAAGCGCTGCTTCCACTGGGCGGTCGCCCGCTGCCAGGCCTCGGTGTCGGCGGCCCCGTCGGCCGTCACGGCCGCCTTGTACGCGGCCGTCAGCTCCTCGACGACCAGCTTGACGTCGCCGACGATGGGCACGTCGGCGACCCGGTTCTTGCCGATCTCGGCCGGGTCGATGTCGGCGTGGACGATCCTGGCCTTGGGGGCGAAGGTGGCCAGGTTGCCGGTGACCCGGTCGTCGAAGCGGGCCCCGAGGGCGACCAGCAGGTCGGCCTCCTGGAGGGCGGCCACGGCGGCGTAGTTGCCGTGCATGCCCGGCATGCCGAGGGCCAGGGGATGGCTGTCGGGGAAGGCCCCCCGGGCCATCAGGGTGGTGGTGACCGGGGCCCCGGAGGCCTCGGCCAGCTCGCGCAGGGCGGCCTCGGCTCCGGCCTTGGTCACGCCGCCGCCGACGTACAGCACCGGCCGCCGGGCCTCCCGCAGCAGGGCCGCCGCCTCCCGGACCCGCTTGCCGTTGGGCCGGGTCACCGGCCGGTAGCCGGGCAGCTCGGTGGTGGACGGCCAGCTCCACTCGGTGGTGGCCTGGAGGATGTCCTTGGGCACGTCGACCAGGACCGGGCCGGGCCGGCCGGAGGCGGCGATGTGGAACGCCTCGGCCACCGCGCCGGGAATCCGGTCGATGTCCAGCACCAGCTCGTTGTGCTTGGTGACGGGCATGGTGATGCCGGTGGTGTCGGCCTCCTGGAAGGCGTCGGAGCCGATCGCCCAGCTCGGCACCTGCCCGGTGATGGCCACCAGCGGGACCGAGTCCATGTAGGCGTCGCACAGGGCGGTGACCAGGTTGGTCGCGCCCGGCCCGCTGGTCGCCATGCAGACCCCGACCTTGCCGGTGGCCCAGGCGTAGCCCTCGGCGGCGTGGCCGGCGCCCTGCTCGTGGCGGACCAGGATGTGCCGGACCGACGACTCCCGGATCGGGTCGTAGGCGGGGAGGATGGCCCCGCCGGGAAGGCCGAACACGACGTCGACGTCGCAGGCTTCCAGGCTGCGGATGAGCGATTGGGCGCCGGTGACCTTCAAGGTTGCTCCCAGGGTGCGGTGGTCGGGGCAAGAAAAAAACCTCCTGCCCGAGGGCGTAGGAGGTCTCGCGCGGGTCCGCCTATGGCGGCGGTCCCGCGCTAGTCGATAAGTACCAGGGTGATCCGGGGCGGCATGACGTTCCTGTCGCAGGTAACGGCTACGTTTCTGGGATGGTACCGACCTTGTCA
This sequence comes from Actinomycetes bacterium, assembly GCA_035275125.1. Classification (GTDB taxonomy): domain Bacteria; phylum Actinomycetota; class CALGFH01; order CALGFH01; family CALGFH01; genus CALGFH01. The sequence continues at coordinate 6,992 of DATENJ010000311.1, forward strand.
AGCGACCGGACGGCGGCGCCGCCCGCCAGGACCGGCGTCAGCTACCGTGAGCTGGCAGTTCCGCCGGCGTTGGCGCCGTGGGTCCGGTGCCTCTGGGAGTTGACCGTTCAAGGCGACGGGGGTCCCGGCTGGGTCGTGCCCGACGGGTTCATGGACCTGGTCGCCTCCGGGCCGGAGCTCCACCTGGCCGGTCCGGACACCCGGCCGTGGCCGGTGCGGCGGCGCCCCGGGGCGGTCGCCGTCG
>DATENJ010000312.1:0-3691 GCA_035275125.1 Actinomycetes bacterium
GCCCTGGACCGCGACCAGCTCCCCGACACCGCCCTGCTGGCCAGCCTGGGCTGCGGCAACCCCACCGCCGTGGCTGAGTTGCACGAGGGCGAGACGGTCCTGGACCTAGGCTCGGGCGGCGGGATCGACGTGCTCTTGAGCACCAAGCGGGTCGGCTCCATGGGCAAGGCCTACGGGTTGGACATGACCGAGGAGATGCTGGCCCTGGCACGCGCCAATGCCGCCGAGGCCGGCGCCACCAACGTCGACTTCCTCAAGGGCCAGATCGAGGCCATCCCCCTACCGGCCGAGACGGTGAACGTCGTGATCTCCAACTGCGTGGTCAACCTATCGACCGACAAGCCAGCGGTCTTCCGAGAGACCTTCCGGGTGCTCAAGCCAGGCGGCCGCCTCGGCATCACCGACGTAGTGGCCGAGGACCAGCTCTCCCCCGACGACCGGGCCGAGCGGGGCGCCTGGGTGGGCTGCATCGCCGGGGCCCTCTCCCGCAGCGAGTACGAGACCGAACTGGCCGCCGCAGGATTCGAGGAGGTGTCGGTGGCCTTCACCCACCAGGTCGGCGACGGGCTGCACTCGGCCATCATCAAGGCCACCAAGCCCGCCGATGCCGACGCGGCGACCACCGTGACCGTCCCGCTCGGGCGGACCACCCTGCCGATGGCCTCCGACTCTGCCTGCTGCTGAAGTCGATGCCGTAGCCAGGCTGGTCTATCCCGGTGTAGCGTTGCTACCTATGAGGGCGGAAGTGCTCAAGGGGCACCTGGACGGGCTACTGCTGGCCACGCTGGAGGCCGGCCCGCTGCACGGCTACGCGGTCATGGAGGCCTTGCGCACCGGCAGCGGCGGCCGGGTCGACCTGCCCACCGGGACGGTCTATCCGGCCTTGCATCGCCTGGAGCGGGCAGGACTGGTCAACAGCCGCTGGTCCACCGAGGGCGGTCGGCGCCGGCGCACCTATGAGCTCACCCCGCCTGGAAGCCGGGCCCTGGCCGGGGAGCGCTCCACCTGGCGGGAGTTCTCCGGTGCGGTGTCGGCGCTGCTGGAGGGCCGACCATGGCCGACCCCAGCCTGACCGACCCCAGCCTGGACCTCGCGGCTCGCCGGGTCATCGGCGCCTACTTGGCCGAGCTGGAGGACCGCCTTGGCGGCCCGCCAGCAGCGCTGGCGGCAATCCTGGCCGAGCTGGAGGACGGGCTGTGGGCGGCGACCGCCACCCACCAGGCCAGTGGGCTACCTCCGAAAGAGGCAGCCGGGGCGGCAGTGGCCGAGTTCGGCGATCCTGGCATCGTGGTCGCCGGGTTCAGCCCGGAGTTGGCCACGGCGACCGGCCGCCGGGTCGGCCTGGGGCTATTGGCCAGTGGCCCGTTGGTCGGGACGAGCTGGCTATTGGTGGCGGCCACGAGCTGGAGGTGGGCGGGACGGGAACCGCCGGCGGCCCTCGGGCTGGTCGCTGGGCTGGTCGGCCTCGTCCTGGTGGTCGCGGTCCCGGCCGCGATTGTGGCGGTTGCCGTCTCGGGTCGCCCGTCCCGGTGGGTGCCGGCCGGCCTCCAGGTTGGGGCAACAGCGGCCGCGATCGCGGCGAGCGCCTGTATTGCCGGCGACCTGGTTCTGCTCACCGGGATGCTGGCCGCGACGGTGCTTGCCGGCGGGATAGCCTGGCCGGCAGGGCTGGTGGCCGCGGGGGCGAGTGGGGTGCGGCTCAACCTCGCCGGCCGGGCGGCACGCCGCTGTCTGGCCGCCCGCACGACGCTGACCTGACCGGAAGCAGCCGCCGCCTGGCCAGGGCGCGGAGGATCAGGGGCACGCCGACCATGCTGGGAAGCAGCCAGTAGGCCAGATGGGGCAGCCGGTCCCAGAGGAGTAGATGTGGGCCGTTGTCGACATAGAAGCCGGTGAACAGGGCGATGTAGGCGCCGCCCATGGCCGGGATGTGGACCCGCTGCCATCCCGGGCGCCGGCGTCGGCGGGCCAGGTAGCCCAGGCTGCCGGCGCCAAAGGCGACCATCCCGATCAGCAGCAGGTGCCAGTCCTGGGCGAAGCGCAGCAGGGCCATGGTGGTCGATGAGGCGAACACCACCACGAGCGACCAGTAGAAGATCCGGCCGGCCGTGGTGTGGCGGCCGGGCCGCTTGGGGGCAGTGGCGGCCAAGGCCCCGGTGACAACACAGGTCAGCCCGGCCACGATGTGAAAGCCAAGGGCCACGTCGAACAGGGCGCCTTCGTCGGGAATAGGCAGACCGAAGACCTCACTGGCGAGCTGGGACATGACCCTCATCTCCATCGCCTGACCCGGATCTAGTGTAGCAATGCTACCTATAGTCTCACTACCTATACCAGGCCAGGAGGGTCACCAACAACGGGTCCGCAATGCATGGCCCGTGAGCCGCCCCGCTGCGGGTCGCAGGGCCGCGGGTGCGAGTATGGATCTACCGGAAACGGCTGAGGGCGTTCTCGTTGGATAATGTGACCGCCGGACGGCGAGCGGCCCCGACCTGCATGAAGGCGGCCTCCACCTCTCCAACCCGCAGCCCTAGTCGTCGCCGCCACCAAGGACGGGCCGTCTGCCGAGAGGAACCGTGATGGGTAGCTCGCCCGGCGCTGGGGCTCGTATCGACCTCTTCTGTTGCCGGGAGCGAGCACTGGATCCAGATCCACCGGTCTCCGAGCAGCTCAAGGAGCCCCGGAAGCGCCTGCTCTGGAGCACCGCGGCTGCCACCCTGGTCAACATTGGGGACACCGGGGCGTCGACAACCTCGGCGTCGTGATCGACTTCGGCCACTCGCTGTTCGCCAAGGAGAACCCGGCCGAGGCACTGCACCTTCCCCACGCCCGCGGCCGGCTCGTTGACATCGAGCTCGACGACAACCACCGCGAGTGGGACGACGACCTCACCGCCGGCGCCCTGCACCTCGTCGAGACCCTGGAGTTCCTGCACGTGGTACGGGCGATCGGCTGGACCGACCCGCTCAAGCTCGATCTGTTCCCTATCGGGAGGACCGGACCGCCGCCGTCCGCGAAAGCATCGAGACCCTGCGCTGGCTCGAGGAGCGCGCAAGCCAGATCGACGCCCTAGAGCTGGCTGACGCCCAGGGTCGCCACGACGCCATGGCCGTCCAGTCCATCATGCGCAAGACGCTCCTCGGATAGCGACCCCCTCGACACCTCGACGACGATGTCAACCTGCCGGGTACCAGGCCTTCGCCGAGGGATCGAGGCGATCCTGCGTGAGCGGCTGGGATCACTGTCGCTAGAGGAGAGAATCAGGTTGCTGACCTGGGCCAATATCTGGTCCTGCATGCGGAGCCGGCCATCGGGCTGACGTCGCCGTTCCCCGGCCGGGCAACCGCCTGGGTCTGAGCCGTCACTTGAGGAGCATGCCTGCGAGGATGGTCGGCATCGCCTGCGAGCGAGGTGAGCGGTGGCGTTGGAGCTGACGAACTGGGCGGGCAATCTCGCCTACCGAGCCGATGGCGTCCACTCCCCCACCTCGGTGGTCGAGGTCCAGCAGCTCGTCGCCCGGCTGCCGCGGGTCAGAGCGCTCGGGACCCGTCACTCGTTCAACACCATCGCCGATTCCCCAGGCGGAGCGCTCATCTCGCTGTCGAAGTTGGCGCCGGAGGTCACCATCGATGCCGACGCAATGACGGTGTCGGTGACCGCTGGCACTCGCTACGGGGTCCTGGCCGCCGAA
>DATENJ010000313.1:0-2461 GCA_035275125.1 Actinomycetes bacterium
GCGGGCGCGGCGGGTGGCGCGGCGGTAGTCCTCGAGGAGGCGCTGGCGGCCGGGTTCGCCCATGGCTCGGGCCAGGTGTTCCAGGGCGACCGGGTCGGTGGGGAGGGACTCGACCGGGCGCCCCGCGACCAGGTACGCGAGGTTGCGGATGCGCTGGCAGAGGCGGTAGGCGTCGGCCAGCCAGTCGGCCTGGCCGGCCTCGAGGGCGCCGATCCTGGCCAGCTCCTCCAGGGCGGGCAGGGTGCCCTGGATCCGGGCCGAGGGGTGGCTCCCGCCGGTTCGGAGCTGAAGCAGCTGGGCAGTCCATTCGACGTCCGCCAGGCCGCCAGGGCCCAGCTTGAGGTGGAGCTTGGGGTCGGCTCCGGCCGGGAGGCGCTCGGACTCGACCCGGGCCTTCATGCGGCGGACCTCGGCGACGGTGGCCGCGTCCAGGGGGTCGCGGTACACCCGGGCCTCGGCCTCGGCGCAGAACCGGGCGGCCAGCTCGCTGTCCCCGGCCACCGGGCGGACCTTGATCAGGGCCTGGCGCTCCCACGGCTCAGCCCAGCGGTCCCAGTACGCCAGGTAGCTGCCGAGGGTCCGCGACAGCGGCCCGTTGCGCCCCTCGGGGCGCAGGTTGGGGTCGACCCGGAAGCAGGTCCCCTCGGGGGTGACGGCCGAAAGGCCCCGCAGCAGCTCCCGGACGACCCGGTCGGCGGCCCGGTTGGCCACCTCGGGGTCGGCCCCCGGGACCGGCTCGTGGCAGAACAGCACGTCGAGGTCGGAGGTGTAGCTGAGCTCGGTCCCGCCCAGCTTGCCCATGGCCAGCACGGCCACCCGGACCGGCGGGGGTCCCTCCCCGGCCTCGCGCATGGCGATCAGCAGCCCGGCGGCCAGGCAGGCCTGGGCGATGGCCGACAGCTCGGTCCCGACGCGCTCGACCGGGAGGTCGCCGGTGAGGTCGCGGACGGCCACCCGGACCAGCTCGCGGCGCTTGAACCGGCGCAGCCCGTCCCAGGCCGCCGCCACCTCCGAGTGCCTGGTGACGATCGCCGTCGCCGAGGCGACCAGCTCGGCCGGCCCGCGGGTGGCGGCCAGCCGGTGCTGGTCGGCCATGGCCGTGAGCAGCTCGGGGTGGCGGGCCAGCAGCTCGCCGAGGAGGCGCGAGGTGCCGAGGACGGCGCAGAGCAGCTCGGCCGCGGCCGGGTTGTCGCGGACCATCCCGTAGAACGCGGCCCGGTCGCCAAGCGCCTCGGCCAGCCCCCGCAGCGCCGCCAGCCCGCCGTCGGGGTCGGGGGCCTCGGCCAGCCAGGGCAGCATCACCGGCAGCATGGCCCGCATGAGCGTGGCCCGCCGCGACAGCCCCGAGGTGAGCGCCCGCAGCGACGCCATCGCCCGCTCCGGGTTGGCGAACCCGAGGGCGGCCAGCCGCTCGCTCGCCCCCTCCGGGTCGAGGCCGGTCGGGACCGCCCCGAACGCCTCCAGCAGCGGCCGGTAGAACAGCTTCTCGTGGAGGCCGCGGACGGCCACGGCGTGACGGCGCCGGTCGGCCTCGAACCGCTCGAGGGCGCTCGCCTGGGGCGCGTCCCGGTAGCCGAGGGTCCGGGCCAGCCAGCGACGCGCCTCCTCCCCCGTCGGGATGGTGTGGGTGCGGCGCTCGCTGGCCAGTTGGAGGCGGTGCTCGACCTGGCGCAGGAACCGGTAGGCGTCGGCCAGCTGGACGGCGTCGGCCCGGCCGACGAACCCGGCGGCGGTCAGCCGGTCGAGCGCGACCAGGGTCGAGCCGGACCGCAGGCTCGGGTCGTGGCGGCCGTGGACCAGCTGGAGCAGCTGCACGGCGAACTCGACGTCGCGCAGCCCGCCCGGGCCCAGCTTGACCTGCCGGTCGCCCCCGGCCCTGGCCTTGGCCGAGGTCTCGACCCTGGCCTTCATGCGCCGCACGGCCGGGACCGTCTCCGGGTCGAGCCGCTCGGGGTAGACCCGCCGGGCGGCCTCCTCGACGAACCGCCCGGCCAGGGCGGCGTCGCCGGCCGCCGGGCGGACCTTGATCAGCGCCTGGCGCTCCCACGGCTGGGCCCAGCGGTCCCAGTAGGCCAAATAGCTGCCGAGGGTCCGGGACAGCGGCCCGTTGCGCCCCTCGGGGCGCAGGTTGGCGTCGACCTCGAAGCAGGTCCCCTCGGGGGTGACCGCCGACAGCCCGCCCATGACCCTTCTGGCCACCCGGGCGGCGGCCCGGGCAGCCGCCTCGGGGTCGGCCCCCGGGACCGGCTCGTGGCAGAACAGCACGTCGATGTCGGACACGTAGTTGAGCTCGCTCCCGCCGAGCTTGCCCATGCCGAGCACGGCCATGCGCATCGGCAGGGGGTCCGGCCGGAGGGGTCCGGGGAACCCCGAGGGGGTGCCCCGGTCTATGGAGCTCCTCTGAGTCCCCCCGGAGGGTCGGGGGTCATAACCGGACTCGCCGGTCGCCACCACCAGGGCC
>DATENJ010000314.1:0-5087 GCA_035275125.1 Actinomycetes bacterium
GGATGGAGATGGCCTTGCGGGCCGCCCAGTGGTCGCCGTCGCGGTACCACATCCACACCGAAGCGGACAGGTCCTCGACGCTGATGACCACCCCGGTGTAGCCCCAGGTCTGGTCGGGGTCGTGGGCCGGCCGGACCTCGAACACCAGCTGGTGCTCGTCGCCAAGGTCGACCCGCTGGGTCAGCTTGCGCTCGGACAGGCTCCAGAAGTTCAGGTGGTGGCCGAAGCGGCGGCCCAGCAGGTCCTCAGGGTTGAGGCCGTTCTCGAACATCGACGGGGTGCCCCACTCGGAGGTGATCATGGTGTCGTGGTTCAGGTGCCACCAGCCGTCGTAGGCGAAGTACTGGTCGCCCCGGTCGTGCTCCCAGGCGCCGATGACGTCGAAGGTGTCGTGGTCCAGCAGGGCGACCCCGCCGGGGCCGTCGTTGCCATTGGCCCCGCCCAGGTTGTACAGGAAGATCCCCCCGGGCCCGCAGTGGACGGTGTGGGGGCGGGAGTAGCCGGCCTTGGCGGCCAGCTCGTCGGCGTCCAGCTCACGCACGACCCGCGGGTTGCGGGGGTCGGGCTTGGTGTCCAGGACATAGATCCGCGACGACCGGATGCCGGGGACGAGCAGGTAGCGCCGCTCCAGCGGCCCGTGGTCGCCGTGGCCCTGGTGGCACAGGGCGCTGGAGCAGGCGTTCCAGCCGAAGTGGTGCAACTCGTTGCCGGCCGTGGGCAGCTCCGACCAGCCCACCACCCGGCCATGGCTGGCCGAGGACGGGTCGCAGTCGATCACCGCCATGGCGTCCTTGAGCTTGCTGTTGGGGTCGTAGGCGGCGACGTAGGCCAGCTGCTCGGGCGGGGCGGCGATCGCCTCGGCCGGACTACGGTAGAAGGTGGGATCGACCTGACTCTGCATGGCTGCTGCTCCCTTCTCGGTCGGTCGACCGAACATGCGGCAGTGTGCAACATGCCTTCAGGTATGTCAAGATCGGTCGTACGACCGACCTAGGTTTGAGAGTCCACGAGGAAGGAACTGCCGTGGTGGACGTGGCGACCGACACCCGCGTGCGCATCATCGAGGCCACAAGGACCCGGCTGCTGGCCGACGGCTACGCCGGCCTGTCGACCCGGAAGGTGGCCGAGGAAGCGGGCGTGCCGCTGAGCCAGCTGCACTACCACTTCGGCTCCAAGGGCGGGCTGATCATCGCCCTGTTCAGTGAGGAGAACAACCGCCTCCTTGAGCGCCAGACCGAGATGTACGCGCAGGACATGCCGCTCTGGCAGCGCTACGAGCAGGCCTGCGACTTCCTCGAGGACGACCTCGAGTCGGGCTACGTGCGAGTGCTCCAGGAGATGCTGGCCGCCGGGTGGTCGAACCCCAAGATCGGCGACGTCGTCCGCGACCTGCTCGGGCGCTGGTACGTGCTGCTGGCCGACGTGGCCCGCGAGGCCGAGCGCCGCTTCGGCGCCCTCGGCCCCTTCACCCCCGAGGAGATCGCCACCCTGGTCGCCAACGCCTTCATCGGCTCCGAGGCCCTGCTGCTCCTCGGGTTCGAGCGCCCGGTGATGCCGATCCGCTCGGCCCTGCGGCGCATCGGCGTCCTCATCCGCGAGCGTGAGGAGGCCGCTGATCCATCGGTGGGGCGCCAAGCGCCCCCCCGAACCCCCCCGAACCTTGCCAACGGCCCCGTTGTTGCTGGCTAGGCGACGTTTTGGTATCTTGTGCATCCGGCCCGGCTACCGCCAGGCCTTTGCGCTGTGGGCTTCAGCCCTGGCGCTCCCCATGTTCCAACGAGCAACCAGGCACGGCGCTTGCCGTGCGCGAAGCCTGACGGGTGAAGGGAAGAGCTTGCCGAAGAAGGACGGCGCCATTGAGGTCGAGGGGACCGTCGTCGAGCCCCTCCCGAACGCCATGTTCCGGGTGGAGCTGGCCAACGGCCACCGCGTCCTGGCGCACATCTCCGGGAAGATGCGCATGCACTACATCCGCATCCTCCCCGGCGACCGGGTGGTCGTCGAGCTGTCCCCGTACGACCTCAACCGAGGCCGGATCACCTACCGGTACAAGTAGGAAGTGACATGAAGGTCAAGCCGTCGGTCAAGAAGATCTGCGAGAAGTGCAAGACCATCCGCCGCCACGGCGTGGTGATGGTCATCTGCAGCAACCCCCGCCACAAGCAGCGGCAGGGCTGATCGCAGGGCTGGAGGTACCGAGCACATATGGCACGCATCGCCGGCGTCGACCTCCCCCGCGAGAAGCGGGTGGAGATCGGCCTCACCTACATCTTCGGCCTCGGCCGGACCCGCGCCATCGAGACGGTCAAGGGGACCCGGGTGAACCCCAACACCCGCGTCCGTGACCTGTCCGAGGAGGAGGTCGTCCGCCTCCGGGACTGGATCGACTCCCACTACAAGGTCGAGGGCGACCTGCGCCGCGAGGTCCAGCAGGACATCAAGCGCAAGATCGAGATCGGCTGCTACCAGGGCATCCGGCACCGCCGGGGGCTGCCGGTACGCGGCCAGCGCACCCACACCAACGCCCGCACTCGCAAGGGCCCCAAGAAGACCGTTGCCGGCAAGAAGAAGGCCACGAAGAAGTAAAAGGAGACGGGAGACTTGCCACCGAAGAAGACCGGAGCCAAGAAGCCCCGGCGGCGCGAGAAGAAGAACATCGCGCACGCCCATGCGCACATCAAGTCCAGCTTCAACAACACGATCGTGACCATCACCGACCCCCAGGGCAACACGATCGCGTGGGCGACGTCGGGCAACGTCGGGTTCAAGGGCTCGCGCAAGTCGACCCCGTTCGCGGCTCAGCTGGCGGCCGAGCAGGCCGCCCGCCGGGCCCAGGAGCACGGCGTCCGCAAGGTCGACGTGTTCGTCAAGGGACCCGGCTCCGGCCGGGAGACGGCCATCCGCTCGCTCCAGGCCGCCGGCCTGGAGATCCAGGGCATCCAGGACGTCACCCCCGTCCCCCACAACGGCTGCCGCCCGCCCAAGCGGCGCCGCGTCTGAGAGAGCGAGCAGATACATGGCGAGATACACCGGCCCTGACTGCAGGCTCTGCCGGCGCGAGAAGACCAAGCTCTTCCTCAAGGGCTCCAAGTGCGAGAGCCCCAAGTGCCCGGTGGAGAAGCGACCCTACCCGCCCGGCGAGCACGGCCGCGGCCGGCTCAAGGAGAGCGAGTACAACCTCCAGCTCCGGGAGAAGCAGAAGGCCCGCCGCATCTACGGCGTGCTCGAGAAGCAGTTCCACAACTACTACGTCGAGGCGGCCCGCCGGAAGGGCATCACCGGCGAGACCCTGCTCCAGTTGCTGGAGACGCGGCTGGACAACGTGGTCTACCGGGGCGGGCTGGCCCGCAGCCGCGACCAGGCGCGCCAGCTGGTCCGGCACTCGCACGTGACCGTCAACGGCAAGAAGGTCAACATCCCCTCCTACCAGGTCAAGCCGGGCGACGTCGTCCAGGTCAAGGAGCGCATGCGCCAGAACCTGAACGTGCACGAGTCGATCCAGCTCCAGACCGGCCGGCCCCAGCCGGGCTGGCTCGAGCTGAACGCCGGCGAGGCCAGGCTGACCGTCAACAGCATCCCGTCCCGTGACCAGGTCGAGGTGCCCATCCAGGAGCAGCTCATCGTCGAGCTCTACTCCAAGTAGCAAGTAGCGACCACGAGGGCTTCCCCGAGTCATATGGCGGGCCGGGGAGCCGGAGGTGAACACCGTACCCATGGAGATCTCGCGCCCACGCATCGAGTCCAACCCGCTGTCGGACACCCGCTCGCGCTTCATCATCGAGCCGCTGGAGCCCGGCTTCGGCTACACGCTCGGCAACTCGCTGCGCCGCACCCTGCTGTCGTCCATCCCGGGCGCCGCCGTCACGTCGATCAAGATCGACGGCGTCCTGCATGAGTTCTCGTCCATCCAGGGCGTGAAGGAGGACGTCACCGACGTCATCCTCAACGTCAAGGAGCTGCGCCTGCGCTCGGAGACCAACGAGCCGGCGACCATGTTCCTGCGCTCGACCGGCCCCGGCGACGTGACCGCGGCCGACATCGTGCCCCCTGCCGACATCGACGTCATCAACCCCGAGCTGCACCTGGCCACCCTGAACGCCAAGGCCAAGCTGGAGATGGAGCTGCGGGTCGAGAAGGGCCGCGGCTACCGGCCGGCCGAGCGCAACAAGTCGGCCTCCGACGAGATCGGCCGCATCCCGGTCGACTCGATCTTCTCGCCGGTGCGCCGGGTCAGCTACACCGTCGAGGCCACCCGCTCTGGCGAGATGACCAACTACGACCGGCTGATCCTCGACGTCGAGACCGACGGCTCGCTGTCCCCCGAGGACGCGCTGGCCTCGGCCGGCGGGACCTTGCGGGAGCTGGTCAGCCTGTTCGCCGACCTGACCGGGGGCGGCGAGGGCCTGTCGCTCGGCCCGGCCGAGCAGACCGGCCCGCTCGGGGCCAACCTTGACACGCCGATCGAGGAGCTCGACCTGTCGGTCCGCTCCTACAACTGCCTGAAGCGCGAGGGCATCACCACGGTCGGCGAGCTGGTCACCAAGTCCGAGGCCGACCTGCTCGACATCCGCAACTTCGGCGCCAAGTCGATCGACGAGGTCCGCGAGAAGCTTCAGGAGCTCGGCCTTTCGCTGAGGGAGGAATAACCGTATGCCGACCCCGACCAAGGGGCCTCGCCTGGGCGGGGGACCGGCCCACGAGAAGCTGATCATCTCCAACCTGGCCAGGGCCCTGTTCTCCGAGGGCCGCATCCGCACCACCGAGGCCAAGGCCAAGCGCCTGCGGCCCCAGGCCGAGCGGCTGATCACCTTCGCCAAGCGCGGCGACGTGGCCAGCCGCCGCCAGGTCCTGACCGTGGTCCGCGACAAGGCGGTCGTGCACACCCTGTTCGCCGAGATCGCGCCACGGTTCGCCGACCGCCAGGGCGGCTACACTCGCATCCTCAAGCTCGGCCCGCGGCCGGGCGACGGCGCTCCCATGGTCCTGATCGAGCTGGTCGAGCAGGGCGAGGGTGAGCGGTCGGCCGGCGACACCGAGGACGGCGGCCGTCGTCGCCGCCGCTTCGGCCGCCGCGGCGCCCGCGCCGA
>DATENJ010000315.1:0-4892 GCA_035275125.1 Actinomycetes bacterium
CGCCTCACCACCCCGGCTCTTGGTGTGCTGCGATCGATCTTCTCGACGGTGGTCGCGCTGGTGACCATCTTCGTGCTCACCTTCCTCATGGTCCTGCAAGGACCCAAGCTGCTGGCCAGCTGGACCGCCATGCTGCCGGAAGGGCGTCAGGAACGGGTCCGACGGGTGGCCGCCGACTGCGCCAAGGCGGTCACCGGCTACATGACCGGCAACCTACTGATCAGCGTCATCGCCGGAACGGTCACCTACGTGGTGCTGTGGATCATGGGCGTTCCCTACAAGGGCGTCGTTGCCCTGTTCGTGGGCTTCGCCGACCTGATCCCCTTGGTCGGGGCCACCCTAGGCGCCGTCGTGGCCATCGCCGTGGCCGCCCTGCACTCGCTGCCCGCCGCCATCGTCGTGCTGGTGGTCTTCGTCGTCTACCAGCAGCTCGAAAACCACGTCCTGCAGCCGGTCATCATGTCTCGGACCGTGGAGCTCTCCGCACTGACCGTGCTGGTCAGCATCCTCATCGGGGTCGAGTTGTTCGGGTTCCTTGGCGCGCTGCTCGCCATCCCGGTGGCCGGCGTGCTCCATGTCATCGGCCGTGACCTGTATGACGGCTACCGCGGCCGCCTCAAGCCTGATCCAACCACCGGGACCGACGAGATCCCGGTGTCGCAGCCTCGACCACTCGAACCCGGCGACCAGCAACCCCGGGATGTCACCACCGCCACCCACCCCTGACCCCGATCGACCGGGCCACGTAGCCGTGAGTAGACGCGGGTTCGCTGTTCTGCCGTGGCGCGGCTGGTCATTCTCCTGGTCATTCCTCCTGCCATAACGCCACAGGTCAGGAACGCACTCAACGGACGACCCCGCCGACCGGAGCAGCCAGAACCGACCTGTATGGCACCTGCTGGACGAAGGCGTTTCGACGCGTAATCGGAAGGTCGTCGGTTCGAATCCGACCTCGGGCTCCATTTCCGCAGGTCAGAGGGCTTTTCTGGTAATGCTGACTGCGCCGCCGCGACCGGCGGTCATTCCTTAGGTTGGACCAGCGCACCACAGGTGCGCTCAGCCTGTTTGTTGCGTAGGAGTCGCGTTGTTCACGCTCGCCGGGCTCCTCCAGCTGATCGTGCTTCCGACGCCAGGTCGGCGTGTTCGTGACGGATTGTGGCCGAGCGGCGGTGATGGGTTAGGCTCCCGGGCCTCGAAGCTGCGCCGCCTTGACCCTGCGGTGATCACCATCATCTGGCGAGGGTGCAGGGAGGCTGGCAGCGGTGGGACGCAAGCTCTCGGTGGTCCTGGGCCTGGTCGTGGCCCTTACCCTGGGTTCGGTGGCCCTGGCGGGTAGGCAGCCGGCCCGGGCCGCGGTCGACAGCATGGTCCTGGTCTGGAATGAGCAGGCGCTGGAGTCCATCCGCAGGCTCCCACCCGGCCCCACCGTGGCCGCGCGGGCGCTGGCCGTGGTCCACACCGCCATCTACGACACCTGGGCGGCTTATGATCCGGTGGCGGTCGACACCCGCCAGCGGCTGCGGGTCACCCCCGAACTGCGCCAGCCGGCGGCCGAACGCACCCCGGCCAACAAGGACAAGGCGGTGAGCTTTGCCGCCTACACCGCCCTGGTCGATCTGTTCCCGGCCCGCCAGTCCATCTTCAGGGACTTCATGGAGAGGCCTGTGGCGGACGGCGGCCTGGGCTATCGGGTCGATGGCAGCGACACCTCCACGGCGGCCACCATCGGGACCCTCGCCGCCCAGGCGGTGCTGGACTTCCGCCACGCCGACGGCTCCAACCAGCTCAACGGCTACGCCGATTCCTGCGATCCGGCGTGCTATCAGCCGGTCAACACCTGGAACGAGATCCGCGACGCCGACCGCTGGCAGCCGCTGTGTGTGCCCACTCCACCGCCCGGCGCGACCACCTGTGCCGGGGTCGTGCAGCGGTTCTTGACCCCGCACTGGCGCAACGTGACCCCGTTTGGGCTGTCGTCGGCCAGCCAGTTCCGCAGCCCCGGCCCGGCTATCTCCCTCACGGCTGACGGCAAGCCCAACGGCAAGTATCAGGACGAGGTCGACAAGATGACCCAGCACTCCAAGCAGCTGGACGACACCCGCAAGACGATGGCCGAGTACTGGGCTGACGGGCCACGGTCGGTGACCCCACCCGGGCACTGGAACTTGTTCGCCCAGTACGTCAGCCGCCGCGACGCCAACACCCTGGATGAGGACGCGCGGCTGTACTTCGCGCTCAACAATGCCCTCCTGGATGCCAGCATCACCGCCTGGGACGGCAAGCGGAACTGGGACTCGGTCCGCCCGATCACCGCGGTGCGGTGGCTGATGCGGGGCAAGATCATCCAGGCCTGGGGCGGCCCCTACAAGGGCCCCTCCTACATCAAGGGCGAGGACTGGATCCCCTACCAGCCCCCCACCGACCCCACTCCCTCCTTTGCCGAGTACACCAGCGGCCACTCGACCTTCAGCTTGGCCGCCGCCGAGGTCCTGACCGCCTTCTGTGGCCGGGGCAACTTCGAGATGACCGTCACCATCCCCGCCGGGAGTTCCAAGGTCGAGCCCAGGACCGCGACCCAGCCGGGGGTGCCGGCCAAGCCGATCACCCTGAAGTGGACCAACTTCCGGTATGCGGCCGAGCAGGCCGGCCAGTCACGCGAGTACGGCGGGATCCACTTTGAGGCCGGCGACCAGGATGCCCGCGACGCCGGCGCCAAGGTCGGCAAGAACGCCTGGGCCAAGGCCCTGACCTACTTCAACGGCACCGCCACCTAACCAGCCAGCCTCGGGCCGAGGCGGTAACGCCGGCGGCCGGCCCGACGCTTGTACTGCTGAAGGAGAAGATTGAAGAAGGCCGATGGTTCGGCTGGACCATCGGACACAAGATGAGGGGGCCTGAGATCGTGCCACGACGACTTGTCATGCTTGCCGTCCCACTGCTGGTCCTGGCCGCGGCCGGGGCCGTGCCGGCCGCGGCCCAGACCGAACCGGCCCGGGTGGCGGTGACCGCCACGTCGGAACGCTGTGCCGACGCGCTGCCGGTGGTCGACTACACCCTGACCAACACCCAGCCCACCGCGGTGGCTGTCCAGGCCTGGTGGGTGGCGGACGCCTCGGTCTACGACCTGACCGGCAGCCACCAGCTCGCCCCCGCCCCCGGCCGTGCCGCCGGGTCGTTCACCCTGCCCTTCGACTTCTTCGCCACCGTGACCGTGTACGCCACCGCCACCTGGCCCGACGGCAAGGTCACCACCAATGCGTCCTGGGCCATCCCCCTGGCCGACTGCACCCTGCCAGCACCCTAGACCAGCCCGCCAAGCCGACCACCCCAGGATCGCCGAACCGGTTCGGGTAAAGAGCGGCCGCGACCGTCACTCGGTCACAGGTCTCAGACGCTGCTTGGCCTCGATCCTGTTGACCATGACGGTGATACCCGCCCCGCTACGTGGTAGTCCGTCTGGGCTGATCGAGAGCCTGCTGGTGGCGCTGGTCTGGACGGCGCCGGTCGAGCCCGGGTTCGTGCTGGCCTGGTCCAGGTGGCGGCGCCGCCATCGGGCCCGTGCCCGCCGCGCCCACTACCACGACACCAGCAGCACCAGCGGTGATCGAGCCAACCGGGGCTGCCCAGGACGGGCAGCCCTGAGCTGTCGGATCGTCCGCTCGGACGACCGCCGTCGTCCTGGCTGGTGACCCCGGTACTCCCCGATTCGTCCAGATGGGTCGGGGTGGATCGTCTGTGTGGCAGACGACTCGGACGCCGCAGCCGCCTAGCGTGAGCGCCGTCCCGTATCGACGCCGCCACAGCGGCAGGGCTTCCAAAGGGGGAGCAGATGTTCAAGAAGGACATCCTGGGTGTGGCCATCGCCCTGGTCCTGGCGGGCGCCGCCGTGACTGTGGCCACCGCCTCATCGACAGGTGCCAGCGGGCACCGCCCAGAGACCATCGGCTTGGTCGCCAAGCAGACCCAGGCCACGGTGCTGGTGCTGGCGGCGGCCGGCCACGGTCCGTTCGGCAACCAGTTCCTCACCATCGACGAGGTGTTCCGGCAGGGCCGCAAGGTCGGCGACGACGCCAGCGTCTGCCAGGTCGTGGCCGAGCCTGGCCATGCCAGCCGCCGCTTCCAGTGTGTGGCCACCGTGTCGCTGCCCGAAGGGCAGCTCACCGCACAAGGCCTGGCCACTGTGACCGAGACCAGCCCGCAGCCGTTCACCCTGGCCATCACCGGCGGCACCGGCGCCTACCGCACCGCCCACGGCCAGCTCCAGGTCGCCCCGGTCAGCGAGACCGAACGGCACTACACCCTCACGCTCATCCTGTGACCAAGCCACCGTCGGGAAGGGGACGCGCACCGGGGCGTCCCCTTCTCCCACCTGCGCCCGACAGGGTGATGACCGGCAGCGCCGAGCGGGTTACCGTCGGCCCATGAGAGCGCTGGTGGTGCAGGAGCGCGCGGCCCGCTGGGTCGACTGGCTGATCGCGCTCGGCCTTGCCGGCTGGGCCCAGTACGAGATCTGGGTCCACCCGGTCTTCAAGGGCGACGACGGCATCCCCGGCCCCCGCCCCATCAATGCGGCTCTGTTCGTGCTGATCACCGTGCCGCTGGCCTGGCGGCGGCGCGCCCCGCTGGCGGTGGTGGGCGTCGTCGCGGCGGCCGCCGCCGTGCAGGCGGTGTTCTTCGACCGCTCCGACCAGCCGTCCACCCTGCTGTGGCTGGCGGTGCTGATCGCGCTGTACTCGGTCGCCGCGCACGGCCAGGGTCGCGACGCCCTGCTGGGGGGCGCGCTGGTGGCCGCGGGCACCCTGGCAATCGACATTCGGCATCTGGCCACCGGCGAACGAACCCTGGGCGAGGTCGCCGGCGAATGGGCGCTGTTTGCTGGGGTCTGGCTGTTG
>DATENJ010000316.1:0-3560 GCA_035275125.1 Actinomycetes bacterium
TCGGACATGGTGGCTGCTCCTCGTGAGGTGGTCGCTTCGGATGCAGCCTGCTCCACCGCCGGGGCGGCCGCCATCGGGGATCACCCTTGCCGATCCCCGACCCGGGGCGCCGTCGCTCAGGGTCGACCCCCATGGCCGGGCGGTCCGGCGCATGCCACCATGGCCACACGGCACCCCACCAGCTTGGAGGCGAGCACCCACGGCGACCCAGGTCCCCCACCGGCCGGCCAGCTCTGCGGCCTTCGTGCGCAGCCGCGACAACCGCGTGCTGCTGGGCGTGGCCGGCGGGCTCGGCGAGCGGCTCGGCGTCGACCCGGTCCTGGTCCGGGTCGCCTTCGCCGTGCTGGCCATCGCCGGCGGCTCCGGGGTCGTCCTCTACCTGCTGGCCTGGGCGATCTCGGTCGAGCCGGACGCCGAGGAGGCCAGGTACCGGCCGGTCCGGCGGCCGGCGGCCAGGCAGGCCTTCGCCCTCGGGCTGGTCGTGCTCGGGACGATGCTGCTGCTGCGCGAGATCGGCCTGTGGTTCGGTGACCGGCTCGTGTGGCCGATCGCCCTGGCCGCGGCCGGCTCGGCGGTCATCTGGGCCCGCAGCGACGACCGCGACCGGGCCCGCTGGGCCCGCATCCCCGGCAACCCGATCGAGGCCATGTTCACCGGCCGGGTCGGCATGATCCGGATTGTTGTCGGCGGGCTGCTGGTGGCCGCCGGCCTCGGCCTCGGGTTCGCCAACACCGCCCCCGACCTGGCCGCGGCCGGCGACGCCCTGCTCGGGGTGGCCATCACCCTGATCGGGCTCGTTCTCATCTTCGGACCCTGGGCAACCCGGCTCGGGCACCAGCTGTCGGAGGAGCGCCGCGGCCGGATCCGCTCCGAGGCCCGCGCCGAGATGGCCGCCCACCTGCACGACTCGGTGCTCCACACCCTGGCCCTGATCCAGCGGGCCGACGCCTCGCCGGAGGTCGTCGGCCTGGCCCGCCGGCAGGAGCGGGAGCTGCGGGCCTGGCTGTACCGGGCGCCGGTGCCCCCCGAGGGCCGGCTGCGGCAGGCCGTCGAGGCGATCGCCACCCGGGTCGAGCAGCGCCACAACGTGCCCGTCGACATCGTCGTGGTCGGCGACGCCCCGCTCGACGACGCCGGCCGGGCCCTTGTCGACGCCTGCCAGGAGGCGGCGTTCAACGCCGCCAGGCACTCGGGGGCGCCGCTGGTCTCGGTGTACGTCGAGGTGGAGCCGGACGAGCTCACCGGGTTCGTGCGCGACGAGGGCAAGGGCTTCGACCCCGACCAGGTCCCGACCGACCGGCGCGGCATCGCCGACTCCATCCGCGGCCGGATCCGGCGCCACGGCGGCAGCGTCTCGATCGTCTCCAGCCCCGGCGAGGGCACCGAGGTCCAGCTGCGCCTGCCGAGGAGCGAAGTCTGATGATTTCCGATGATTAAGGTCTTCCTGGTCGACGACCACCACTTCTTCCTCTCGGGGCTCCGGGCCGAGCTGGGCTCGGAGTTCGAGATTGTCGGCGAGGCCGGCGAGGTGGACGCGGCCGTCGACGGCATCCGGCGCACCCGGCCGGACGTGGTCCTGCTGGACGTGCACCTGCCCGGCGGGGGCGGTCGGGCCGTCCTCGAGGCGGTCCGCCAGACCGACCAGGAGATCCGCTTCCTGGCCCTTTCGGTGTCGGACGCGGCCACCGACGTCATCGGGGTGATCCGGGCCGGGGCCCGCGGGTACGTGACCAAGACGATCTCCCCGCCCGACCTGGCCGCCGCCATCCGCCGGGTCCAGAGCGGCGACGCCGTGTTCTCCCCGCGCCTGGCCGGGTTCGTGCTCGACGCCTTCCACGGTGACCTGACCGGCGTGGTCGACCCGGAGCTGGACCAGCTCACCGTCCGCGAGCGTGAGGTCCTACGGCACATCGCCCGGGGCTTCACCTACAAGGAGGTCGCGCGCCGCCTGCACCTGTCGGTGAAGACGGTCGAGACGCACGTGTCGTCGGTGCTGCGCAAGCTCCAGCTCTCCAGCCGCCACGAGCTGACCCGCTGGGCCAGCGACCGCCGGCTGGTCTGACGCGGTTCGTCACGGTTTCCTGGTATTTCCAGGTACGGGATTGCCTGATTCAGCGTTGATCGGCATGCTTGTCCGAGACGGGTCCGTCGACCGGACCTGTGGTGGGACCCCGAGCCGGAGAAACTGCGATGCAGCAGCAGGCCGAGCTGGCACTGGCCGACCTTCCGGTCGCCCCTTCCCCCCTTCGTCTGGTCCACCACGTCCCCGCCGACCACTCGGCGCTGTGGCGGGCCCGAGCCCTGTGGGCCGCGACCCGGCGCGCCGCCGACCTCGGCCGGCGTCACACCGCCTCCAGCCTCTGGTCGCGGCGCTGGGCGCGGGCGGACCTCACCGGGCCGGAGGCCCTCACCGGGACCGAGGCCGTCATCCCGGTCGACCGCTTCGCCGCCTACCTGGAGGAGGCCGAGCGCGCCTTCCCCGAGGACTCCCCCGCCGACCTGCTCTCGCGCATCCGCAACACCTACTACTCGGGCTTCCTGGTCTCCCAGCTCCTGCCGGACTCACGCGCCCACGGGAGCAGGACCCTGCACGGCAACCCGCGGCTGGGACGGGCCGCCCACTGCCACCTGACGGCCCGGGCCGACGAGAACGGCGTCGGTGACAACCCGTCGCCGTACGTCCTGCTCCCCTCGGGCGAGCAGGTCGACATCGGCCACCTCTTCCTCGGCCTCGAGGCCCTGCTGCACCCGCGCACGACCGTGCCCTTCTCCGCCTACGGGGTGCCCAACATCGACGCCACCGGCTGGGTGGCCGACGTCGGGATGGCCTCGGTCTCGACCACAAGGCACGCCGAGGGCGCGCCCGACCCGCGGGTCTCGCTCCGGCTCCCGGCGGCCGACCGGGACGCCTACTTCGTGATGTCGGCGCCCGACCCCGACCTGCTGGGCGACGTCGACGTGTTCGCCATGCGGGCCCAGTGGGCACTGGCCGCCGGCCAGCCCCTCTCGGCCGCCCTGCGCGCCTACTACCTGGGCCGCCCGGGCCGGCCGCCGGGGACCCGCTGGCGCTGGCGGGCGTTCGCCTCCGTCAACCGCCTCAGCTACAGCCGGGGCGGCGGCCGTGTCGCCTGGGACCCGGCCTGGTGGCCAGGCTGGGTGCGGCGCATCGACCGCTTCAACGACGTCTACGGGGCCGGGGTCGGCGGGTCGCTCTGGGGGACGCTCACCCGGCCGGTCTACCGCGCCTGGCCGGAGACGCCCTACATGCTCGACCGGTTCCTGGCCTGGGCCCAGCCGCTGCTCGAGGCCGAGCTGGCCACCTGGTCCCTGACCGCCTAGCCGCAGGGCGGCAGGGTCGTGGTGGTGGTCGAGCCGCCCGGCGTGGTGGTCGTGGTGGTGGTAGAGGTCGTGGTGGTCCCCGACCCGCCCGTGGTGGTGCTGGTGGTGGTCGGCTGGCACGGCTCCGTGGTGGTCGTCGGCGACCCGGTGGTTGGCGGCGCGGTGGTGGTGGGCGGGCGGGTGCTCGTCGGCGGCCGGGTGGTGGGCGGGCTGGTGGTGGT
>DATENJ010000317.1:0-16039 GCA_035275125.1 Actinomycetes bacterium
GGTCGCCGCCAGGGGCATCCGCCCGTGACCCGGGCGCTCAGGCTCGGCCGGAGCGCCCGGCGGACCGGGCCTCGGGACCCGACCCCAGGCGCCAGGCGGTGAAGACCAGGCCGGCCAGGGCCACGTCGCTCAGCAGCATCAGGCCGATCGCGTAGTCGCCGGTGGCCTGGTAGACCAGGCCCATGACGATCGGCGGGAGGAAGCCGCCGAGGCCGCCGGCCGCGCCGACCAGGCCGGTCACGCTGCCGACCTGGGCGACCGGGACGCGAGTGCCGACTAGGGCGAACACGGCTCCGTTGCCGAGTCCGAGGGCGGCCGCCATGGTCAGGAAGGCGACGGTCGCCAGGACGATGCCGGGCTGGAAAGCGGTGACCACGGCCCCGGCCGCGACCACCCCGAGGGCCCACCGGATCACCGGCACCCCGGTGACTCGGTCGGCCAGCCAGCCGCCGACGGGGCGGGCCAGGGTTGCCAGGACCACGAACCCGGCCGCTCGGCTGGCCGCATCGGTTGTCTCCAGCCCGTAGACGGTCTTGAGGAACGTCGGTAGGTAGACGCCGAAGGCCACGAAGCCGCCAAAGGTGATGGCGTAGATGACGGCCAGGTCGCGGGCGATGGGCAGGCGGGTGGCGGCCATGAACCGGGTCATGAACGGCTCGGTGGCCCGCGGGCGGTTGGGGGCGTCGCGCCCAAAGGCCAGGAAGGCCAGGCCGACCACGGCCAGCAGCACGGCCACGATCAGGAACGCCCAGGGCCGACCGATCGAGCTGGCCACTCGGGGGCTGACAAACCCGGAGATGGCGGTGCCGATATTGCCCATGCCGTAGACGCCGAGGGCGAAGCCGCGGCGCTCGGGCGGGAACCAGGCGTTGACGAACGGCACCCCGACCGCGAACGACGCCCCGCCCAGCCCCAGGACCAGGCCGCCCAGCAGCAGGGCCGAGTAGCTGGTGGCGAAGGCCAGGAACAGCACCGGGAGGATGACCGTGAAGGACAGGGCGGCAAACACGATCCGGCCGCCGTAGCGGTCGGTGAGCGCGCCCAGGGGGATGCGGCCGAGCGACCCGACGATCACCGGCACGGCCACCATCACCGAGACGGCCAGTGGGCTCAGGCCGAGCAGCTCCTGATAACGGGGGGCGAGCGGGCTCAGCAAGGACCAGGCCCAGAAGTTGACCGCGAACCCGACGGTGGCCAGGGCCAGGGCCCTGCCCCGGCCGGCGGCCGACGCCCGCCGGGGCGTGGTGGTGGGGGGCAGCGTCTCCTGGGTCATGGGCGCTCCTTGGCGGCGGGTCAGCGGTCGCGGGGCGCGGCCCGCCAGACGGCCACAGCCACCGCGAACGAGAGCAGCTGGAAGCCGAGCAGCAGCAGCACCTGGCCGTCGCGGTGCTCCAGCCAGGCGTTGAGAGCAACCATCAGGCCCCACAGCTGGCCGACGACAATGGTGGCCACGATGACGATGCGGGCGTTGAGCATCGACGCCCGGTCGGGTTCGGTGCCGGCTCCAGCGCCGGGGCCGGGGGCGTGGACCCGGGGGTCGCGGCTGCCACTGCCCCGCAGCCCCGGGTAGCGGCCGGTCAGCCCACTGTCGTGGAGCCCGGCGTCGCGTCGGTAGGGGGCGAGCTGCCGGGCCCGATACGGGTGCTCGGGGTCGACGTCTCGGTCCAGGTCGCGCGGCTCCCCGGGGTGGAGGGGGGCGCCGGGCCGGTCGCCGGGTTCGGGGTCGCGCGGCTCGCCCGCTTGGATCGGGGCGCCGGTGGTCGGGGTGCCGGAGGCCTGGGGGTCGCCGGGGTCGATGGTGGCCATCAGCGCGTCCCAACGGCCCAGATGCCGTCGTTGTCCTCGCGCAGCTCGACCCGGGGCAGGGGGCGGGGCGGCGGGCCGGCCACGACCTCGCCGGTGGCCGGGTCGAAGACACCGTCGTGGCAAGGACACTCCAGCTGGTTGTCCTCCTCGCGCCACAGGACCGCGCAGCTCAGGTGGGTGCAGACGGCCGACCAGCCAACCAGGCGGCCGTCAGCCAGGCGGATGGCCAGGGCCCGGTCGTCGGCGCCCGGGTAGCGGAAGGCGACCGCCTGCCCGGGATCCAGCCGGTCCGCGACCTTGGTGGGGGTGGCCGTGCCGCCGCCGTGGCGCCGGAACAGCCCAACCGCGACCCCGGCGGCCCCGGCGACCAGCCCGGCCGACACCGTGACCAGGATCCGCAGGTAGTCGCGGCGGGTGACCGGGGTGTCGGCCCGGATCCGGTCAAGCTGCGAGCGGTCCACCTACATCCCTCCGGGGACCGGCCCGCTGTAGCCCTCGGGGGCGACCACGGCGACGCCGGTACGGACCTCGGCCTGGCCGAAGCGGAACACGTCGATGGCCTGGGCGCCGGGCCGGTCGGCCTCCAGCTCCTCGACCGAGCCGTAGAAGATGGCCGAGGTGGGGCAGACGGTGGCGCACATCGGGGCCAGGCCGACCGAGGTGCGGTCGTAGCAAAGGTTGCACTTGTACTGGAGCATCTCGGCCACGTCCAGCTTGGGCACCCCGAACGGGCAGGCGTCGACGCAGTTGCCGCAGCCGATGCAGCGTTCCTTGGCCGCCTCCTGGACGACCCCGTCGGCGGTGACCAGGATCGCGTCGGCCGGGCAGACCTCGGCGCAGGGGGCCACCGGGTCCTCGCAGTGCATGCACACCGTGGGCATGGCCGCCGCCGTGCGGCCGGCGTCGATGTAGTCCAGGTGGATCATGGACTTGCCGCGGTGTGAGTCGCACTCCCGGCAGGCGGCGACGCACGCCTGGCAGCCGATGCAGCGGCCCGGGTCGATGAACAGCGTCGTGCCCATCATGAGCGCACGCCCTTACTGGCAGACCTGGTCCAAGGGCCCGGGTCGATGAACAGCGTGGTCCCCATCATGATTCGGCGGTCCCCCTTCCCTGCGGCGAGGTCGGTGAGCCCGGGTCGGCCAGCGGCGCCGTCTCGGGCCGGTAGGGCTGCAAGCCCGGCGGCATCGGCGGCTCGGGCACAGGATCGACGGCCTGGCCGCGCTCGACCCGGCAGGCGCACACCTTGAACTCGGGCATCTTGGAGATCGGGTCGAGGGCGTCGATGGTGAGGACGTTGGCCGCGATCGGGCCGGCCCAGTGGTAGGGCACGAACACCGTGTCGGGCCGGATGGCCTCGGTGACCAGGGCCGGGTAGGTGACGGCGCCACGGCGGGTCACCACCCGCACCGGGTCGCCGTCGGTGAACCCGAGCGATGGGTGGACCTCGACCCAGGGCCGCGGGGTCTGCTCGACCAGACCGGGCAGCCGCCGGGTCTGGTTGCCGGACAGGAAGTGGGCCACCGTCCGCCCGGTGGTCAGCCGGAGCGGGAAGCTCTCGTCGGGCGGCTCGGCCGGGGGCCGCCACTCGACGGCGACGAAGCGGGCCTTGCCGTCGGGGTGGTAGAAGCGGCCGCCCTCGAACGGGCGCGGCGTGCCCGGGTGGTCCAGGGTCGGGCAGGGCCAGAACACCCCGCCGGTGGCCTCGACCTTCTCGTAGGTGATGCCGTAGTAGTCGGCCAGGCCACCCTTGGAGGCCACTCGCAGCTCGTCCAGGATCTCGGCCGGTCGGGTGAAGGGGAACTTGTCGCCCGCTCCCAGGCGGCGGGCCAGCTCGCACAGGATCTGCCAGTCGGTCCGGGCCTCCCCCGGGGGCTCGACCGCCTTGTTGTATTTGATCACCCGGCCCTCGCCGTTGGTCACCAGGCCCTCGTCCTCGGCCCAGGCGGTGCCGGGCAGCACCACGTCGGCCCTGGCCGCCGTCTCGGACAGGAAGAAGTCGGTCTGGACGTGGAACTCCAGCGCGTCGTAGCCGGCCCGGACCATCGCCTGGTTGGGCAGGGACACGAACGGGTTGTTGCACATGCCGAGCAGGCCGCGGATCTCGCCGCGCGCCATCTGCTTGACCATCTCGGGCATGGAGGTGCCCTTGTGCGGCAGGTCAGCCTCGTCGACGCCCCAGACCCCCGCGATGTAGGCGCGGTGCTCGGGGTCCTCGATGTCACGACCGCCGGGCAGCATGTCGGACTTCTGGCCGTGCTCGCGGCCGCCTTGACCGTTGCCCTGGCCGGTGAGGGTGCCGTAGCCGGCGCCGGGGCGGCCGATCTGGCCGGTGGCGAGGGTCACGTTGATGCAGGAAAGCACGTTCTCGACGCCCTGGAGGTGCTGCTCGAGCCCGCGCCCGTGGGCCGCCCAGCAGCGCCGGGCCCGGCCCCACAGGTGGGCGACCCGCTCGATCTGGCGTGGGTCGATCCCGCAGATCTCACCCACCCGCTCAGGGGTGTAGGCGGCCACGGTGTCGCGCACCGCCTCCCAGCCGACGGTGTGCTCGGCGATGAAGCGCTCGTCGGTCAGCCCGTCGCGGGCGATCACGTGCAGCATGCCGTTGTAGAAGGCGGCGTCGGTGCCGGGCCGCAGGGCCACGTGCTCGTCGGCGGTGCGGGCCATGGCGGTCTCCCGCGGGTCGACCACGACCAGCTTGGCCCCCCGATCCCTGGCCCCCCAGAAGTACTGCATGGCCACCGGGAAGCATTCGGCGATGTTGGTCCCGGCGACGATGATCATCTCGGTCTCGAGCAGGTCGGCCCAGGGGTTGCCGGCCCGGTCGATGCCGAACGCCTTCTTGTTGGCGGCGGCGGCCGAGACCATGCACAGCCGCCCGTTGTAGTCGATGTGGCGGGTGCGCAGGGCGACCCGGGCGAACTTGCCCATCAGGTAGGTCTTCTCGGTGGTCATGCTGGCCCCGCCCAGGACCCCGAAGGCGTCGCGGCCGTAGGCGGACTGGATGCGGTGGATCTCAGACACGATCCGGGTCAGGGCGGTCTCCCAGGACACCGGGTGTAGGGGGCTGTCCCTGGTGTCGCGCAGCAGCGGGGTCAGGAGCCGGTCGGGGTGGTGGATCTGCTGGTAGGCGACCACTCCCTTGGGGCACAGGCGAAGCTTGTTGATGTCGTGGTTGCGGGGCTCGACCCCGATCACTCGGCCGTCCATTACTCGGAGGTACATGCCGCACTGAACCCCGCAGAACGAGCAGTGGGTCGGGACCAGCCGCTCGCCGGCCGCGGTGGCCTTCCAGTGGGCGGCCAGCTCGTCCCCTGCGGCGCCGCGGAAGTCCCCGACCCCGGGGGCGACGACCGGATAACGGACGTCGCTCATCGGAACCCCTTCTTGACCGTGTCCAGGTAGGCCTGGCCGCGCAGGATCCGCTTGCAGCGGGGGCAGGTCTCGGCCCACTCCGAGAAGCCGAGCTCCAGCTCGTCCATGGTCTTCTTGAGGTCGCTGACGAACGCCTTGGCCTCCAGCGGCTCTCCGCAGCGCCGGCAGGGGAACACGCCGTCGCGCTCCATGGAGGCCCGTTTGTAGATCTCGACCCCGACGCTGGCCGGGCGCTGGATGACGTGGAAGAACTTGCCGAAGGGGATGAACACCAGCGTCAGCACCACCGTGGCCATGTGGGCGATGGCCAGGAAGTCGTAGCTGCGGCCCTCGAGCAGCCAGCTCGAGAAGGTCAGCAGCAGCCCGGTGACTGAGATTGCCACCAGGCCGATCAGGGGGAAGAAGTCGTAGCCGAAGCGCTGGCCGGTGGTGGCCTCGCGGTCGCGGAAGCGCCGCCACAGGAACCAGCCGCAGCCGGCCAGGACCAGCACGGCGGCGATGTCCAGGCCGTGGAACACCACCCAGCCCAGGAACGATAGGGCGTCGAAGCTGACCGTCCGGAACCCGAGCACGTAGATGGTGTAGCCGGGGCCGGTGGCCGAGTTGGAGAAGAAGGCCAGCCAGCCGAAGGTCAGCGGGAAGGTGATCAGAGTGGCTAGCACCACGCCCCAGAAGACCAGCTGGTGAGCCAGCCAGCGGCCGCGGCCGCGGGCCCGCAGGAAGGTCTGGAAGCCGAGGTAGCCGAGGACCGAGCGGGGCACGGCGGTGGGCAGGCGCCGGAAGTTCCGCCAGGAGAAGAACGCCTGCCAGCCCCGGCGCAGGTAGCGGTGGGCCGGGGGACTGGACACCCAGACGGCGTAGCGGTAGGTGACCCCGAAGGCCAGGAACACGGTGGCGGTGGCGTAGCCGACCAGGGCCGCGTCGAAGTACCGCAGCCCCCGGCTGCCCAGGTAGATGGCCAGCGCGACCAGGACGGCGGCGACCCCACCGGCCACCGACGGCATCACGCCACGACGAACTGGGCGGTCCACGTGGAGTAGCTAAGACCACACCTAGGCCGGAGGCAACCCCCGTCCCAAGGCGCCATCGCGAGCCTTCAGCCGGGTGTCGGCGGCGCCTCGGCGCCGGACGGGTCAGTGGGGGATGGTGATCCGGACCCGGGTGCCCTGGCCGGGGGTGCTGTGGATCTCGGCCCGGCCACCCAGGCCCTCGGCCCGCGCCCGGAGGTTGCCCAGGCCCTGACCGGTGCCGGCGGCCGCGGCCGGGTCGAAGCCACGCCCGTCGTCGTCGATCTCCAGGACGCCGCCGGCCTCGTCCCGGTACAGCGACACCCGGCAGGTGGCGGCCTGGGCATGGCGGCTCACATTCGAGAGGGCCTCGCGGGCCAGCTGGATGACGTCGGCGGCCCGGCCGCCCAGGTCGGCCGCGACCTGCGGGTCGACCTCGGCGATGGTCAGCACGCCGGTGCGCTGGCCGAACTCTTGGACCAGCCCTTGGACGGCCTGGTCGAGCTGGCGGTCGGCGAGGATCCCGGGGCGCAGGCCGAAGATGTAGTTGCGCAGGTCGCGGATCACCCGGTCCAGCTCCTCGACGGCGTTCTGGAGGCGGTCGCGGAGCTCGCTGTCGGAGGCCAGCAGGGCCGAGCCCTGCAGGTTCATGCCGACCGCGAACAGGGCCTGGATGGCGCCGTCGTGCAGCTCCTTGGCGATCCGCTCGCGGTCCTCGAGCACGGCCAGCCGCTTGAGCTCCGCCTGGAGGCGGGCGTACTCCAGGGCGACCGCGGCCTGCTCGGCAAAGGTCTCGACCAGCTGCACAGCGGCCTCGCGGAGCGGCGGGCCGCCATGGGCGTTGGCCACCGTCAGCGAACCCACGATGCGGTCGCGCACCGCCAGAGGGATGAACAGCGCCGGCCCGACCCGGGCGCGGACGATCGGCTGGGCGCTGCGTTCGTCGACCGAGGCGTCGGCCAGTGCCACCGCCTTGCCGGTGCGGAGCACCTCGCCGGTCACCGACCCCTCGGTGGGGAAGGTGGTTCCCTGCAGCTCCCCGGCGAGGAGCCCATCCGCGGCCTCGATCACCAGGCGGTCGGTCCCGACCGGGAGCGCCAGGGATGCCAGGTCGGCCCCGACCAGCTCCCTGGCGTGGTCGACGATCAGGGAAAGGATCTCGGCGCTGTCGGTGCCGGCCAGGATCGCGGTGGTGATGGCCCGGACAGCTTCCAGCCGACGGGCGCGGTCCTGCGCCTGTTCGTACAGGTGGGCGTTTTCGATCGCCACCCCGGCCTGGGCGGCGAGCAGGGTCAGGGCCCGCTCGTCGTCGGCGTCGAAGTCCTCGCCGTCGTGCTTCTCAGTCAGATAAAGGTTGCCGTACACCTGACCGCGGGCGGTCACCGGAGCGCCCAGGAAGGTTCGCATCGGCGGGTGGTTGGGCGGGAAGCCGACCGAACGGGGGTCCTCGGCGATGTCGTGGAGCCGCAGCGGCCGGGCGTCGTCGATCAGCACCCCGAGGATGCCGCGCCCAACCGGGATATGGCCGATCGCCGCCCGCTCGGCGTCGCTGAGACCCGCCGTGATGAACTCAGTGATGACGCCGTCGCGGCCCAGCACCCCCAGCGCCCCGTAGCGGGCGCCGCTGAGCTCGACGGCCAGCTCGACGATGCGCTGCAAGGCGGCCGGGAGCGACAACTCCGAGGCCAGGGCAAGCCCGGTCTCCAGCAAGCGTTCGTACCGGTCCTGGATGCCTACCATCGGCGGAAGCGTACCTGCCGGCCAGGTGATCCGGCCACGGCGGGACCTTCGGCCCTGGAGGCCGGCGCCGGCGGTGTCCAGCATGGAGCCGGCAGGAGGAGGGGAGCTGTATGGCACGCATCGATGGAGCTGTTGTCATCAAGCGACCGGTCGGCGAGGTGTTCGACTTCGTCGCCGACGAGCGGAACGAGCCGCGGTACAACCCGGGTATCCGGCGGGCCGAGAAGCTCTCGCCCGGCCCCATCGGTCGCGGGACACGGTTCCAGGCCGAGGCCGGCACGCTGGGCCGGACGATCGGGATGACGATGGAGTACACCACCTATGATCGTCCCAGGCGCCTGGGGTCGTCGATCCACATGGCCGCCGCCGACATCGTCGGGATGCTCCGCTTCGACCCGGTCACTGGCGGCACCCGGATGAGCTGGTCCTGGGAGCTGCGACTGCGCGGGCTGTACCGGCTGCTGACCCCGATCATCGCTGGCGTGGGCCGGCGCCAGGAGCAGGCCAACTGGGCCGGGCTCAAGCGGTTCCTGGAAGCAGACGCCGGAGGGCCAGCGCGGCCTTCGCCGGCTCAGGCGATGAGGTCGGTCTGGTAGCTGATCCGGAGGCTCTCCTGGCAGACGTGGACCAGGTGCATGGCGTCCTTGAGCCGGCGACGCTGAAGCGTGGTGAACTCTCCGATGGCGACGATGTCGTCCGCCGGCGCTCCTGCGGCCAGGCAGGCGGCCTGGTGATCGAAGCGGAGCTGCTGCAGGTCCTCGAATGCTGTGGCGAGGTCGATGGCCAGCTTGCCAGCCGTTCCCTCGTCGACCGCGGCATGCAGGCGGGCAACGGTGCCCCCTTCGGGCCGGCCCGCCTCCAAGGCGAACAGCCGAGCCAGGTCGACGATTGGGGCGGTCCCGTGTGCCTTGAGGTCGATCCGGCCCCGAGGCTCCCAGCGTAGGTGGTACAGGAACCCGGCTGACGGCTGGCGCCGCACCGCCGCTGCGGCCAGGCGCCCCAGGAACCGGCGGTTGCCGGCCGCTCCACGGATGACCCGCCCCAGCGGCTGCCCGGCGTCCAGCTGGCCATGCAGCTGCCGGCAGTCGAAGAAGATCGCGGCCTCGAGCAAGGCGTCCTCCTCGGGCTGCTCGATCCAGCGGATGAACCGGTCCTGCCAGGCCGCCAGTGGCAACCGCCAGGCCGGTTTGGTGGCCATCACGTCACCAGGACAGCGGGGGAGGCCGCAGCGTTCCAGAGTCGCCGCCAGCCGTTCGGCCAGGGCCGCGAACCAGGCCTTGGCTCCCGGCGGGGCGTCGTCGGCCAGCACCAGGGCATGGTCCTGGTCGGTCCGCAGCGTGCTCTCCCGGCGGGCGCCGCTGCCCACCACCAGCAGCGCGTACGGGCACGGCGGCGGCCCCAGCGCCGCCTCGGCGTCGCGCGCGGCCCCCACGTAGAGCCCATCGTGGATGCTGGCCAGGAATCGGGTGACCATGCCGGCCGGGTAGCCGGCGCGGACCAGCCCAGCCGCGGCCTTGGCCGCCTGCTGCCCGCGGGCGGCCAGCTCCTCGGGGCCGGGCACCCGGACGAGGTGCCGGGTCTGCTCCATGGAGCTCAGCATCCCTGGCGCCGCCGGTTGCGGCCCGGGGCGAAGGGCCCTCCGGCGAGGGGCCGGACGGCACTGGGTGCCTGATGCCTCCCGACCCGATGCTGAAGGCATACCTCGAGAGGAGGCACCCGATGTTCCGGACCATCCTGCTCGCCGTCGACGGGTCCAAGTACTCCGAGAAGGCGGTCGAGCTGGCCAAGCACCTGGCCACCGTCGGCAACGAGGAGGTCGTGGTCGTCCACGTCACCGAGCTGCTGCCCGCCCGCTTCCAGGCCTATCCCGGCCTGGACTACGAGGCCGATAACGACGTTATCGAGCTCACCAAGGGCTATGTGGCCGACCTGGAGAAGGCCGGGGTCAAAGCCCGCGCCGAGCTCCGCAGCGCCCAGTACGGCGGCGTCGCCCGGATCCTCACCAACCTGGCCGAGGACCTGGACGCCGGCCTGATCGTGATGGGCTCCCACGGCCGCGGCGACCTGACCGCGCTACTGCTGGGCAGCGTCGCCCACAAGGTCCTGCACCTCAACAACCGGCCGGTGCTCATCGCCCGCTGAATGCGGCTCACGCGTGTCGGGGCGGGGAAATCCCTGCCCCGACCGCTGTCCGGCGCCGCCCGCGGCGACACCGTGGCGACGCCGAGGATCCGGGCCGACCAGCCCGGTGCTGGAGGGTCCACCGGCCCTGCCGGGCCGCCGAGGCCCTTCGTTATGGTCCTGCTGGAGGTACCACTGGGACGAACCGGATGGGGACATGGACACGCAGCATGTGGTGATCGTCGGCGGGGGTGGCACGGGAGGCGCCCTGGCCCATGATCTGGTGCTGCGCGGGCTGCGGGTGACGCTGCTGGAGCGAGGCGAATTGACCTCCGGCACCACCGGCCGCCACCACGGGCTGCTGCACTCGGGCGCCCGCTACGCCGTCAACGACCCGGAGTCGGCGGTGGAGTGCATCGCCGAGAACCGGATCCTGCGCCGGATCGCCCCGGGCTCGTTCGAGGAGAACGGCGGGTTGTTCGTCGCCCTCACTGACGAGGACATGGACTACCGGCCGGGGTTCCTGGCCGCCTGCGCCGCTTGCGGCATCCCGACCCGGGAGTTGCCCCCGGTTGAGGCGCTAGCCCTAGAGCCGGGGCTGACCCCCGCGCTACGGGCGGCGGTGTGGGTGCCGGACGCCACCATGGACGCGATGCGGCTGCCGCTGCGGTTCTTCGCCACCGCGCGGCTGGGCGGCGCCCAGCTGCGGCCCTTCACCGAGGTCACCGCCCTGCTGCAGTCCGGCCGGCGGGTCACCGGCGTGGTCACCCATAACCATGTGACCGGTGCCGACGCCGAGCTTGAGGCCGACCTGGTGGTCAACGCCACCGGCCCCTGGTGCGAGCGCCTGGCCGCCATGGCCGGGGTGGCCGTGCCCGTCCAGCCATCCCCAGGGGTGCTGCTGGCCCTTCAAGGGCGGTTGTGCAACCTGGTTATCAACCGCCTGCACCGGGCCGGGGACGGCGACATCGTGGTACCCCAGCGGGCCCTGTCGATCGTGGGGACCAGCGCCTGGACGGTCGAGGACCCCGACGACCTGGAGGTGCCCGATGAGCACGTGCAGGCAATGTACCGGGAGGGGGCCATGCTGGTCCCGGCGGTGGCCTCGGCCCCCGAGCGAGCCACCTGGTCGGCGGCGCGGCCGCTGATCGGGGCGGCCGGCGGCGGCAGCGGCGGTCGCCAGTTGTCCCGCACCTTCAAATGCTTCGACCACGCCCGTACCGACCAGGTCGAGGGCTTCGTCACCATCACCGGCGGCAAGGCCACCACGCTGCGGGCGATGGCCGAGGCCACCGCCGACCTGGTCTGCGCCAAGCTCGGCGTCGACGCCCCGTGCCGCACCCGCGACACCGTCCTGGCCCCCCACACCGCCTACTACACCGGGAGGGCGGCATGAGCGCCCCACCAACCGTGCCGCTCAAGGTCTTCCGCTCCGGCCCGGACAAACGGGCCCGCCGCTATGACGAGTTCCGGGTGCCGGTCGGGCCCCGCACCACAGTGCTGGACGCCCTGCTGGCCGTCCGCCGCCTCCACGACCCGAGCCTGACCCTCCGGCACTCCTGCCTGCACGGCTCCTGCGGGACGTGCGGGATGCGGGTCAACGGCCGCGAGGTCCTGGCCTGCGTCACCCGGCTGGACGGTCTGGGCGACCCGGTGGTCGTCGAGCCCCTGGCCGGGGCGCCGGTGGTCGGCGACCTGGTCGTCGACATGACCGCCTTCTACCGGCGCCTGGAGCCATCGGGCCAGCCGCTGGTCCGGTCCAGCGAAGGAGCAGGGCAGCAGGCCATCCAGGCAGCCACGCCAGCCAGCGGGCCGGGCCGCGTCCCGGAGGACCTGGAGCGCTTCGAGGACTGCATCGAGTGCGGCCTGTGCCTGTCGGCCTGTCCCATCGCCGGTGACCCCCGCTTCCTGGGGCCGGCGGCCCTGACCGCCGCCGAACGGGTGCTGGAGGAGCCGCGCGGCGCCGACCCGAGGACGGTGCGCGGTTGGGCCGACGACGCCCACGGGGCCTGGCGCTGCCATGCCGCCTTCGAATGCTCGGCGGTGTGCCCGGCCGGGGTCGACCCGGGCCGGGCCATCATGCGTCTGCGCGGCCGATTGCTCCGTGACCGCCTGCCCCGCCTGGTCGGCCGCTACTCCGGGAAGGGGCGGTCATGACGGCGTCGCGTTCTCACCGGGCGGAGCGGCCGCGGCTCCCGCGCTGGCTCGACCCGCGCGGCCGCCACCTGGGGACCTGGGCGTTCGTGGCCAACCGGATCACCGGGCTCGTGCTGGTCGGCTACCTGTATCTGCACCTGGCCATCCTCAGCACCCTGCTGCGCGGCCCCGAGGCCTGGGATGGCCTGGTCGAGCTCTTCCGCCGTCCGGTGTTCCTTGCCTTTGACGTGCTGCTGGTGCTCGGCCTGGCCGTCCACGGCCTCAACGGGCTACGGGTCGCGCTGGTCGGTTCGGGGCTGCTGGTCGACCGGCAGCGGGCGCTGCTGGCCGCCGCCGGCATCCTGGTCGGGCTGGTGACCCTGGTCGCGGCGGTGCGGATCTTTGGATGAACGGAGGGGTGATGGCCACGCGGACCGACCAGGAGTTCACCGAGGCCGCCAGGTGGCGGCGCCGTCCCCGACCGACCTTTGCCTGGGTGGCTCAGGTCGTCTCCGGGGTGCTGCTACTGGTGCTGCTGACCGTGCACATGGTCGCTCAGCACTTCGTGGTCGAGGGGGGCCTGCGCACCTACGCTGACGTGGTCGCCTGGATCCGCAACCCGGTCGTGTTCGCCGTCGAGGCGCTGCTGGTGGTCTGTGTGACCTGGCACGCCATCGCCGGGGTGCACGCGGTCCTGCTCGACCTGGGCCTGCGCGGCCGGGCCGAGCGGGTGGTGGCCCGGGTCCTCGGGAGTGTGGCCGTGGCCACCGTCCTCTACGGCTTCTGGCTGCTGTACATGATCGCCTTCGGAAACTAGACCCCGCTCGTTGACTGGGAGGAGCGCGATGAGACGCAAGCGCTGGAGCGAGCTCAGCGGTGGCCAGCGGACGGTGATCGTCGTCGCTGGCGTGATCCAGGTGTCGCTATCGGTCGCCACGTTGCTGGACCTGCAACGCCGTCCGAGCACCCAGATCCGGGGAAGCAAGCGGCTGTGGGCGGCGGCCGCATTCGTGAACTTCGTGGGACCGCTCGCCTACTTCTCCTTTGGCCGCCGTCGCTGAGACACACCTAGAGGAAGCGCCGGCAGGCCAAACGGTCCTTCCGGGGCGGGTCATTCGGCCCTCCCTCGGCCAATCGGCTGCCCACAGACTGGGCTGGAGATTGGCTGAAGGAAGAAGGAGTGGGGCCATGAACGGCAAGGTCACGCTGGCGGTGGTCGGGGTGCTCCTGGCCGTGGCGCTGTCGGCCTGCGGGGGCGGGCAGGCTGACCGGGCCCCGGCGGCATCCCTTGGCGACGAGCAGGTCCAGGCCATCGCCGTGAACATGCTGACCGCCTACAACACGGGCGACTACCGGGCCTTCAGTCGGGATCTGTCCCTGCCCGCCCGGCTGATCGTGGATGAGGACGTCTTCGCCGACTTCCGCACCGAGAACCTTCCCGTCACCGGCCCCTACCTAGCGGTCAGCAGCGTCGAGCGAGAGCCCAACCAGCAGGACCCCGCCCACACCAGCTATCTGGTGCAGGCGCAGTTCCAGTACCAGGACGTCGTCGTGCTGGTCATGACCGTCTCCGGGAACGGGACGGTCGACGGTCTGGAGCTCTACCCCCGCCCGCTGGGGTGAGGATGACAGGAGTCCTGATCGACTGGCGGTCGGGCCGAGATAGCGTCCCGGCCCGGCAGGGAATGGGTCAGTCCGGTTCTATCTGAGGCCTGCCGCCTCCCGGGCGGCCGGACAGGCGGATGCTCCGGGCCAGGACGCGCAGGACGTCGTCGCGGGTGAGGATGCCGACGGGGCGTCCAGCCGCGTCGATCACCGGCAGCCGGTTGACGCCGGCCTGGTCCATGGACAGGACGGCCTCGGCCAGCGGCGTGTCGGCGCGGGCAGTGACCGGCTCGGCGGTCATCAGCTCGCGGACCCGGTAGCCAGACAGGCGGTGCTCGTGGCGGTGGAACGGGCCGGTGGTCTGGACCTGGATCGGGCCGTCAGCCGGGATGGGGGAGAGCAGGTCGCGCAGGGTCACCACACCACCACCCGGCCGTCCTCGACAACCGGAGCCCCTCGATCGCGGGGAGGACGGCTTCCTCCCTCCTGAGCCTCCACCAACCGGACCGTGAGCGAACCGGCCGGTTGTCCCGCCTTGTGCGGGTCGAGCGGCCCTCCGCTGGGCGACGTGATCTGGCGACCTGAGCGGCCCCCGTGGCGAGCCCGAGGTGGCCCCGCCGGCTACAGCGGGAACTCGCGCATGCTGCCCGGCAGCAGCTCGACGATCTCGCCGTTGACGCCGACCCGGATGGGTGCGGCGTCGGACTCGGCGACGCGGACCCGCAGTAGCCTCGGGCTGAGGTGCAGGTTGATCCCCCAATGGCCGCGATAGCGGACCTCGAAGTCGAGCCCGTCGAGCTCCTTGGGCAGGCTGGGGTTCAGCCAGAGGACGTCCTCGCGGGTCTCCAGTCCGGTGTAGCAGCGCTGGGCGAGGTCGACGGTGCCGGCCATGGCGCCCAGGTGGATGCCTTCGGCGGTGGTGCCGCCCTGGACGTCGTGGAGATCGGAGGCCAGCGCCTCGGAGAAGAACCCCCACGACCGGGGTCGGTCGGAGCGGGCCAGGACCCAGGCGTT
This sequence comes from Actinomycetes bacterium, assembly GCA_035275125.1. GTDB lineage: Bacteria > Actinomycetota > CALGFH01 > CALGFH01 > CALGFH01 > CALGFH01. Next base: position 14,805 of record DATENJ010000317.1, read on the forward strand.
GACCACCCCGGAGAGTGTCGAGCCGTGGGAGGTGCGCTTGAGGTAGTACTCGACATTGCGGGGGATGGCGGCCGGCTCCAGCGGGTAGCCGAGCCGCTCCAGCAGCTCCCGGAGCTCGTCGGCCGACAGCAGGTAGAACAGCATCAGCACATCCGCCTGCTTGGAGGCCTTGTAGCGGTTGGGGCTGTCGCCCTCGGCCTCCAGGATCCGGTCCAGGCGGCGGATGTCGCCGTAGCGGCGTCGCAGGTCCTCCCAGTCCAGCTCATCTAGATCGCCGTAGCCCTCGAACTGGCTGATGATGTCGCCGTCGTGGAACGGGACGCGCAGCTTGCGGCTGATCTCGTCCCAGCGGTCGATCTCTTCCTGTCGCAGCCCGAGCCGCTCGGCCAGCTCGACCCGGCGGTGGTCGGGCAGTAGCTCCACGGTCTCCAGGGCCCGGCCCAGGACCCAGGCGGCCATCACATTGGTGTAGGCGTTGTTGTCCAGGCCGCCCTCGTCGCGGTCCGGGTAGCCGTCGTGGTACTCGTCCGGGCCCATCACCCCGCGGATCTGGTAACGGTCAGTGGCGTGGTCGTAGCTGGCGATGCTGACCCAGAAGCGGGTGATCTCCAGCAGCATCTCGGCCCCGTAGGCCTCGAGGAAGGCCAGGTCGCCGGTGGCCTGGTAGTACTGCCAGATGTTGTAGGCCACGGCGACGTTGACGTGGCGCTGGCGGTGGGAGCGGTCCGGCAGCCAGCGGCCCGACTTCGGGTTGAGGTGGAGCAGCTGGGTCTCCTCGCGTCCGTCGCTGCCGCTCTGCCATGGGTACATGGCCCCGGCGTATCCGGCCGCCCGGGCCGCCTGGCGGGCCTCGGGCAGCCGCCGGAAGCGGTACTGGAGCAGTGCCCGGGTCAGCTCCGGGAACCGGAGGTTGAGGAACGGGAAGATGAAAAGCTCGTCCCAGAAGATGTGGCCCCGATAGGCCTCGCCGTGCAGCCCCCGGGCCGGCACCCCGACGTCCAGGTCGATGGTGTGCTCGGAGACGGTCTGGAGCAGGTGGAACACGTGCAGGTTGAGAGTCCGGGCGACCTCGGGGTCGCCGTCGCCGTCCAGGTCGATGCGGCAGCGTCGCCACAGCTGGTCCCAGGCCAGCACATGGCGCTCAAGCAGCCAGTCGAACCCCTCGGGCAGCCGGCCCACGTGGCCGCGGGCCGCCTCGCCCGGCTCGGCGATGGCCCGGTCTTTGGAGGTACACA
>DATENJ010000318.1:0-4118 GCA_035275125.1 Actinomycetes bacterium
CGACCTCGTCGAGGAACTGATCGACCTCGTCCATCTCGTAACCGCCGAGGGCCGGCTGGAACCGCGCCTCCTCGACCTCCTCGGGGGTGAGGGGGCGCTGGTCGGCCGGGCCGCTCGTGCCAAGGCCGTTGCGCAGACGGGCCAGGTCGGTGGCGGCCCGTTCGAGCAGGCGGCGGACCTCGCGCCGCTTGTACCCACGAACAACCCTGCTGAAGGTCCGCGTCCGGACCTCCTCGGGCGCGAGCCGGCCTTCGGTCATGGCGCCAGGTTCCCCGTGGCTTGGGCGGTCATGGCGACCAGCAGCGTGCTCCTTGACCGGGTAGGTTGGCAAACGGGAACCGCTGCCCAGCCCGGATGGTTCTTCTGGTGGCCGTCGTCCGAGGAGGTCCCCGAGCTGCGCCACACCCGCACGATCCTGATCCTGGTCGCCGTCGCGGCCCTGCTGGCCGCCGGCTGCGCGGGCGAGGACAAGGGCGAGGCGGCCGTCGCCCATGCGGCCGCCTCCTCGACCAGCAAGGGGAGCGCCTCCGGCGACGCCGACACCGACGACGTGCGCATCGTCGACTTCACCTTCGCCCCCAGGACGGTCAGGGCCAAGGTCGGCCAGAAGGTCAAGTGGGAGCACCAGGACGCCGGTGTGACCCACACGGTCACCGCCCTTGACCGGTCGTTCCGCTCCGGGGACCTGGAGGAGGGCGACGAGTTCTCCCACGTGTTCCCGAAGGCCGGGACCTTCGCCTACCACTGCGGCATCCACCCCGACATGCAGGGCACGGTCAAGGTCTCAGGGTAACGGACCGCAACCCGAACCGAGATGGGCCGGAGACCGTTCGGGGACATGTCCGAGATGGCGCCGATCGGGATTCGTGACCGGAACGGTCGACCCTGGTAGACGACCGCTCCAGCAAAGGAGCGATGACCGGGGGGTCAGCAATGCGTCCAGCTCACATCCGTCTCGTCGCCGTCGCCGGCGTGCTCGCCGTCGTTGTCGGGGTCGCCACCGCCTTCGTGGTCGGCCGCGACAACCCGGCCCAGCCCGCCGCCTTGGCGAGCCCCACGACCACCACCTCCGTCACGCCAGCCACCGACAACAAGACCGGTCCCGGCAAGGGCAACGACCCGGCGGCAACGCCCACGTCCAAGCCCCCTGTCGACCAGCCCGACCGTGCCGCCAAGGCCGCCGCCGTGGTGTTCATGCGCGAGCTCGGCATGCGCGACCCGGTGGCCGCGTCCTACCGCAAGACCGGCGCGGCCACGGCCGAGGTCGGCATCCACCCGCGGGCCGGCGAGGGCGGCCGCCTGCTGGACACCGTCACCACAAAGGTCCAGCTGCACCGCTACACCAACGGCTGGGTCGCGACCGGGGCCACGGCCGACACCATCGAGGTCGACCAGCCCCTGCCCTTCTCCCGCATCTCCTCGCCGGTGCCGGTGAGCGGCATGTCCGTCGCGTACGAGGGCACCGTGCATGTGGCCGTCACCGAGGACCGCCGCGGCGCCGACCGTCTGCTTGGCAAGGGCTTCGTGAACGGCGGGGCGGACTCGCTGGCCCCGTTCGCCGGCCAGGTCCCCTTCACCCGTCCCAGCGGCGACGCCGGCTGGGTCGTCTTCACCCCCGACTCCGGCGCCGACCTCGGGGTCTTCGCCGCCACCGCGGTCCGCGTCCGGTTCGTCAGCAGCGACCACAAGCCCCAGATCCTCGGCGTCGTCACCGACCCGCGGCCGACCGCCTCCAGCCAGCTGGTGACCCTCGCCGGGACCGGGACCCTCACCGTGAGCGTCAAGGGCTTCGCCATCGACGAGCTCCGCGTGCTGCTGGTCCCCAGCGGCACCGGCAACCGGCCGCACGCCCAGCTGCTCGGGGTCGACCGCACCAGCGAGAACGGCGAGCGCTGGTCCGTCTCCTGGCGCTACCCCGACCAGTCGTTCCACGGCCACCTGCTCATCCAGGCCAACGGCCGCGGTGGCACGGCCGAGCACGACGGGATCGCCGTGTACCACGCCTGACATCCACAGAATGGGGAGCCGTCGCGGCGGCTCCCCATTCTGTTACCCCGTTGACATGAGTGAGCGCCCACTCATACGCTGACCGGCGATGAATGAGCACTCACTCAGTCCCCGGCCGACCGGCACCAGAGCCCAGCTGGTCGACGCCGCCGAACGTGTCCTGCGCGCCAAGGGCCTTGCTCGGGCGACCACCAGGGAGATCGCCCGGGAGGCCGGCTACGCCGAGGGCACCCTGTACCTGCACTTCGCCGACAAGCTCGACCTGGTCCGGGCCGTGCACGAGCGGCTCCTGCCGGCCTTCATCGAGATGGTCAGCCACCTTCCCGGGAAGGCCGGCACCAGCACGGTCCAGGAGAACCTGACCGAGCTGGCCAGGGGCGCCCTCCAGCTCTACCGGGACATCCTGCCGCTCGGGTCCTCGCTGTTCGCCGACCCCGAGCTGCTGGAGCGGTTCCGGGCCATGCTGGCCGAGCGGGGCGGCGGGCCCCACCGGGCCTGGGAGCCGGTGATCGTCTACCTCCGGGCCGAGCAGGCCCTCGGCCGGGTCGCCCTGGACGCCGACCCGGCGGCGGCCGCCCTGCTGCTGCTCGGCGCCTGCCAGCAGCTCGTGTTCGTTGAGCTGATGACCGGTCCCGAGACGCTCCCGTTCGGCGGCCGGCCCGACCCGGCGGCCGAGCTGGTGGCGACCCTGCTCGGTGGCCTCTCCCCCGCCCTGGCCTCCCTGCCCGACCCGAGTGAACTGGAGCGACGTCCATGAGCACCTCGACCGCCACCGCCGAGCCCGGCCGAGCACCGGGCGGCGCCGACCCCCGGCGCTGGGTCGCTCTTGCCGTCGTGCTGACCGCCGGCTTCATGCAGCTGGTCGACATCAGCATCGTCAACGTGGCCATCCCCTCGATCCAGCGCGACCTCGACGCCACCTACTCACAGATCCAGTGGGTGCTGGCCGGCTACCAGCTGGCCTTCGCGATCATGCTGATCACCGGCGGGCGCCTCGGTGACATCTACGGCCGCAAGCGCCTGTTCATGATCGGCATGACCGGCTTCACCCTCGCCTCCGCCTTCTGCGGGCTGGCCCAGAGCCCGGAAATGCTGATCGGCTCGCGCGTCCTCCAGGGGCTGTTCGGGGCGATCATGTTTCCCCAGATCCTCTCGGTCATCCAGGTCACCTTCCCGCCCCGGGAGCGGGCCGGGGCCTTCGGCCTGTTCGGGGCCACCATCGGGCTGGCCACCATCACCGGCCCGCTGGTCGGCGGGCTGCTGATCGAGGCCAACCTGGCCGGGCTCGAGTGGCGACCGATCTTCCTGGTCAACGTCCCTATCGGGATCGCCGCCCTGGCCGCTTCGACCCGCTTCCTGGCCGAGTCGAAAGCCCCGCGGGCGCTGCGGCTCGACCCGCTCGGGGTCGCCATCGTCACCGTCGGGCTGCTGCTGCTCATCTTCCCCCTGGTCCAGGGGCGCGACCTGGACTGGCCCTTGTGGACCTTCCTGTCGATGGCCGCCGCCGTGCCCGTGCTGGCCGGCTTCGGCGTCTACGAGCGGCGCAAGAAGGCCCGCGACGGCTCGCCCCTGGTCGACCCCGACCTGTTCCGCCAGCGGTCGTTCGTTCCCGGGCTGGCCGTGGCCGGCATCTTCTTCATGGGTATCCCGGCGTTCTTCCTGATGTTCGCGTTGTGGCTCCAGATCGGCCTGGGGTTCAGCGCGCTGCACGCCGGCGTGACCGGGGTGCCGTTCGCGGTCGGGTCGGCGCTGGCCTCGGCGGCCTCGGTCCGGCTGGTGCCGACCCTTGGCCGTCGCATCCTCAGTGTGGGCTCGCTGCTGCTGGTGGCCGGGATGGGAGCGCTCATGTGGACGGTCGACCGCTACGGCGGTGCCGTCCACTCCTGGCAGCTGCTCCCGGCGCTGCTGGTCTGCGGGCTCGGCCTCGGCAGCGTGATCGCCCCGCTGGTCAACGTGATCCTGGCCGGCATCAGAGGCCAGGACGCCGGCGCCGCCTCCGGCGTGCTCTCCACCGTCCAGCAGGTCGGCGGGGCGGTCGGGGTGGCCCTGATCGGGGTCATCTTCTTCGGGCTGCTGGGCAGCCAGGCCGCCGGCGTGGCCGACGACGTGCT
>DATENJ010000319.1:0-4122 GCA_035275125.1 Actinomycetes bacterium
CGCCGAAGGCGACCCTGGAGCGCGGCTACTCCATCCTGGTGGGACCGGACGGCCACGCGGTTACCTCGGTGAGCGAGATCGACGAGGGCGACGACCTGCTCGCCTACCTGCTGGACGGCCAGCTGGTCCTCGAGGCCCGCGAGGTCCTGCCCGTCCGGGCCGTTCCCGAGGCCGTGCTCCAGGTGCTGAGCGGCCTGCTCGACAACGCGGCCAAGCACGCCCCCGACAAGGCCCCGATCCGGGTCCAGGCCCACCGGGTCGGCGCCCTGGCCGTGCTGGCCGTCGAGGACACCGGCCCCGGGGTCCCGGCGGCCGACCGCGAGCGCATCTTCGAGCGCTTCACCCAGCTCGACTCGGGCGCCACCCGGCGGGCCGGCGGGGTCGGCCTCGGGCTCTACATCGCCCGCCAGCTGGCCAACGGCCAGGGCGGCGAGCTGCTCCTGGCCGACCCGACCCCGCCCGGCCACGGTGCCCGCTTCGAGCTGCGCCTGCCCATGGCCAAGCTGTCCTTCCGGCGTCCTGGTTGAGAATTCTCTAAGAAACTCCCTAAGAGATTCTCACGAGATGTCGATGGGCGCCGTCGTACGATCGGGTTCTCCTATTTTCCGGTGAAATGACCGGAGGGTTCGAAGGGGGACCTCATGCGGCATCAGCGCCGACGGCCGCTCCGGCTGGCCGTGCTCGTCCTCGCGTTCGCCCTCGTCACCGCGGCCTGCGGCGGCGGCGACGGTGGCGGCGGGGACAGTGGGACCAGCAACGCGATCAAGGACGGCGGCACCCTGAGCTACGCCGCCGACCAGGAGCCGACCGGCTTCAACAACAACACCTCCAAGGACAACGGCACCTCGGTGCTCAATGTCGTCATTAACATGTTCCCGCCGGTGTTCCGCCTGCATCCCGACTATTCCGTGCAGCTCAACAAGGAGCTGATGGACTCGGCCGAGCAGACCAGCACCGACCCCCAGACGATCGTCTACAAGATCAAGCAGGAGGCGGTCTGGTCGGACGGCACCCCGGTGAACGCCGACGACTTCGAGTACCTGTGGAAGAACCTCAACGGCTCGATCAAGGACAACGACGTCGCCGCGACCACCGGCTACGACCAGATCAAGAGCGTCGAGGGCTCCGACAACGGCAAGACCGTCACGGTCGTCTTCTCCGAGCCCTTCACCGACTGGAAGTCGCTGTTCTACGGCCTGCTCCCGGCCAAGTACATGGCCAAGGTGCCCGGCGGCTGGAACACCGGGCTGGACAAGAGCCCGGACAAGATCCCCGTCAACGGCCCCTATGTCGTCTCCGCCTGGGAGCAGGGCCAGAGCCTGACCCTGGCCCGCAACGACAAGTACTTCGGGCCCAAGGCCCACCTCGACTCGATCGTGTTCCGGTTCCTGCCCGAGTCGACCACCCAGCCGGCGGCGCTGCAGAACAACGAGGTCGACCTGATCTACCCCCAGCCCCAGCTCGACCTGGTGGCCCAGGTGAAGGCCCTGCCCGACGTGACCAGCGAGCTCAACATCGGGCTGTCGTTCGAGCATCTCGACTTCAACTTCAAGAACGAGCACCTGGCCGACGCCAACGTGCGCCGGGCCATCGCCACCGGCCTGAACATCGGCGAGCTGGTCGACCGGACGGTCCGCCAGTTCACCGACGAGGCCAAGCCGCTGGGCAACCGCATCTGGCTCCCCGGGCAGCCCTACTACCAGGACCACTTCGGCCAGTACGGCAAGGCGGACGTGGCCGGGGCGACCAAGCTGCTGGAGGACGCCGGCTACACCAAGGGGGCCGACGGCATCTACGCCAAGGGCGGCAAGAAGCTGAGCCTGCGCATCTCCACCACCGCCGGCAACCAGCTCCGCGAGACCCAGGAGCAGCTCATCCAGGCCCAGCTCAAGCAGGTCGGGATCGACATCAAGATCGCCAACGCCGACAACCGCAAGTTCTTCGGCGAGTGGCTGCCCCAGGGCAACTTCGACATCGCCAACTTCGGCTGGGTCGGCAACCCCTTCGCCATCTCTTCCAGCCAGGACCTCTACCGGACCGGCGGCGGCGGCAACTACGGCCAGTACCAGAGCGACAAGGTCGACCAGCTGTTCGGCCAGGCGGTGCGGGAGGTCGACGAGGCCAAGTCGGCCGAGCTCGGCAACCAGATCGACCAGCAGCTCACCGCCGACATGGCCACCATCCCGCTGTACGCCAAGCCGACCTACCTGGCCGTGCGCAACAGCTTCGCAGGAGTCGGCGACAACGCGACCCAGGAGGGCCCGTTCTGGAACGCGGGCCTGTGGGCCCAGAAGGCCACCTGACCAGCCTGGTCACGGGACGCTCCCGGGGGAAACCCTGAGCCCGGTGGGGGGCTAGCTGGGGGATCTTCCGGGGGCATCCCGGATGGTGGCGGCGCCGGCCACGGGCCAGTGTGGCTGCTCGAGACAACCCCTGCGCTCGAGGAGCCAACGTGAACCAGAACGGCCAGGTCGAGCCCCTGCTCGTGGCCGAGCAGGTGCGCAAGGTGTACCGGACCGCGTTGCACCAGGTCGAGGCCCTCGCCGGCCTCGACCTGGTCGTGCGACGCGGGGAGCTTGTCGCGGTCATGGGCCCGAGCGGCTCGGGCAAGACCACGCTGCTGAACTGCCTCTCCGGGCTCGACGACATCGACGGCGGCCGGGTCCTGGTCGAGGGCCAGGACCTGTTCGCCATGTCCGACGCCCGCCGGACCAGCCACCGGGCCCGGTCCATGGGCTTCATCTTCCAGGCCTTCAACCTCATCCCGGTGTTCAGTGCGGCCGAGAACGTCGAGCTGCCGCTGCTGCTCAACGGTGTCCCGGCCCGCAAGGCGAGGGCCACCGCGACCCAGATGCTGGAGCGGGTCGGCCTCGGCCACCGCACCGCCCACCGGCCCAACGAGCTGTCCGGCGGTGAGCAGCAGCGGGTCACCATCGCCAGGGCCCTGGCCGCCCGCCCGGCGATCGTCTGGGCCGACGAGCCCACCGGCAACCTCGACACCGCCATGGCCGACCAGGTCGTGGCCCTGCTGCACGAGCTGAACCGCGAGGACGGCCAGACGATCGTGCTGGTCACCCACGACCCGGCCATCGGCGGCTCGGCCGGCCGGGTCGTGCGCATGCGCGACGGCCACCTGATCGGCGACGAGCGCCACCCGCTGGCGTCGGTGGGGAGCTGACCGATGTACCCGGACCTGACCCCGTTCCTGGTCGGCCTTGGCGGCGCCGGCCTGCTCCTCACCGTCGTGCTGGCCGTGGGCGGCCCGCTGACCCGCCGCCTCGCCCTGCGCCAGGTCAGCCGCCGCCGGGCCGAGGCCGCCCTGGTGGTGGCCGGCTCGGTCCTTGGCACGGCGATCATCGTCGGCAGCCTGGTCGTCGGCGACACCCTCGACCAGTCGTTCAAGCAGAGCGCCTACCGCGAGCTCGGGGTGGTCGACGAGGTGGTCTCCTCGCCCGACCCGGCCAAGGGACAGGAGGCGGCCCGCCGGCTGGAGCGCCTGCGTGGCGACCCGGCGGTCGACGGCCTCCTCACCGTCCGCCGCCACGACGCCGCCGTCGTCAAGGGCGGCAAGGGCGAGCCCCGGGCGACCGTGCTCGAGCTGGACTTCGCCGCCGCGGCCGGCTTCGAGAGCGAGTTCGTCGGCTACGCGAAGCTCGACGTCCTCACGCAGCTGGGGGCGCTGGAGGAGCTCGACGACGGCCGCTTCCTCGCGAAGCTGCGCGAGTCGCCGTTCTACCCCGCGGGCGGCGGGCAGATCTCGGACGCCGGCGTGGTCGAGTGCGAGGGCGGCGACTGCCGCGCGCGGGTGGCCGAGGTATTCCGGCTCGGCGACGACCAGGCGGTGGCGGTCGAGGTCGAGCGCGGGGAGCTGCGCCCGGGCGAGCGCGTCGTCGCGCGCGTCGATCGCGACGCCCGCCACGCCACCGAGGCCAACCACACCGCGACGCACCTGCTGCACGCGGCGCTGCGCGAGCGGCTGGGCACGCATGTCCGGCAGGCCGGCTCCTACGTCGGCCCCGACAAGCTGCGCTTCGACTTCACCCACGGGCAGGCGCTCAGCGACGAAGAGCTCGCCGAGGTCGAGGAGCAGGTCAACGCGTGGGTGCTCGAGAACCACCCGGT
>DATENJ010000320.1:0-2088 GCA_035275125.1 Actinomycetes bacterium
TGCTGGCCGCGCCCGACGCCGCCGCCGTCCACCGCGTGGCCGCCGAGGCCACCGCCGGGCTGCTCGGCCTCGACGCCCCGACGGAGCTGGCCGCGACCCCGAAGCTGGTCCCCGACGAGGCCCGCGACGCCCTCGAAAGCCTCCGCGCCCAGGTCACCCTGGCCCTTGAGCGGGCCGACCTGGCCGCCGAGGTTGCTCGGCGGGCCAGCGTCGACCCCCTCACCGGACTGGCCAACCGGACGGCGTTCTCCCGGCGGCTGCAGGAGGCGCTCGGCACCCTCGAAGGGTCCAGCCCACCCGCCCCGGCGCTGCTCCTGCTGGACCTTGACGACTTCAAGACGATCAACGACAGCCTCGGCCACTCCTCAGGGGACGAGGTCCTGCGGGTCGTGGCCGAGCGGCTGCGGGGCTGCCTCGGGCCGGGCGACCTGGCGGCCCGGCTCGGCGGCGACGAGTTCGCGGTGCTCGTCCCCCAGGTCGCCGACGAGGGCGAGGCGGTCGCCCTCGGCGAGCGGATGGCGGCCATCCTGCGCACCCCGGTGACCGTGTCCGGCCGGGAGGTGCTGGCCAGGGCGAGCGTCGGGGTTCGCCTGGCCCGCGGCGGCGACGAGGACCCCGAGCGGCTGCTGCGCGACGCCGACATGGCCATGTACGCGGCCAAGACGGCCGGCCGGGCCGGGGTCAGGGTGTTCGACACGGCCATGCACACCCGGGCCGTGCAGCGGCTCGACTTCGAGGCGGCGCTGCGCCGGGCCGTGATCCGCCAGCAGTTCACCGTCCGCTACCAGCCGGTGGTCGAGCTGCCCGGCGGCAAGCTGGCCGGGCTGGAGGCGCTGGTCCGCTGGGACCACCCCGAGCGGGGGCTGGTCATGCCGGGCGAGTTCGTCGCCCTGGCCGAGGACACCGGCCTGATCGTGCCCATCGGCCGCTGGGTCCTGCACGCCGCCTGCCAGGCCGCCCGCGACTGGCAGCGCCGCTTCCCCCTCCAGCCGCAGCCGTTCCTCAGCGTCAACCTGTCGGTGCGCCAGCTCCAGCAGCCCGACCTGCTCGAGGACGTGGCCGGCGCCCTCGACGCCTCCGGCCTCGACCCCGACCAGCTGATGCTGGAGATCACCGAGAGCGTCCTGGCCGCCGACCAGGAGGCCATGCTGGAGCGCCTCAGCGGCCTACGGGCCCTCGGGGTCCACCTGGCCATCGACGACTTCGGTACCGGCTACTCGTCACTGGCCTACCTGCGCCACCTCCCCGTCGACGTCCTCAAGCTGGCCAAGCCGTTCGTCGACGGCCTGCTCCACGGGGCCGAGGAGGCGGCCCTGACCAACGCCATCCTGCGCATCGCCGACCTCCTCGGCCTGCGGGTGATCGCCGAGGGCATCGAGCAGGAGGCCCAGGCCCTCGAGCTGGCCCGGCTCGGCTGCCCCTACGGCCAGGGCTTCCACTTCGCCCGGCCGCTCGACCAGTTCGCCGTCGAGGCCCTGCTCGTGGCCGAGCAGGACCGCCACCACCAGGTGGACCGCCGCCTGATTGTGTGACCACCCCCTCCAGGGGGAAGCTGGAGCCCATGCTGGCATCGCTCACCGGCCTCGGCCTGTCGGCGGCGGCGGGCCTGAACGCCTACATCCCGCTGCTGCTGGTCGGCGTCCTTGCCCGCTTCACCGACGTCATCACCCTCCCCGAGCCGTACCGCTGGATCCAGTCCGGCTGGGCCATCGCGATCGTCTCGGTCCTGCTCGCGGCCGAGCTCATCCTCGACAAGGTGGCCGTCGTCGACCACGTCAACGACGCCGTCCAGACCCTGGTCCGCCCCACCGTCGGCGGGGTCATCTTCGCCGCCACCACCGCCGCCTCCCAGGCCGACAACTCCACCTGGATGCAGCAGCACCCCTGGGTCGGCGTCCTCCTCGGCGTCGTCGTGGCCGGGGTCGTCCACGCCACCAAGGCCACCGCCCGCCCCATCGTCAACGCCACCACCGTCGGCACCGGCACCCCGTTCGTCAGCGCCGCCGAGGACGCCGCCTCCCTCGGCATGAGCCTGGTCGCGGTGTTCCTCCCCATCCTGGTCGTGGTCGTGCTCCTGCTGTTCGGCTG
>DATENJ010000321.1:0-7139 GCA_035275125.1 Actinomycetes bacterium
CCACGGCCCGCTCGGTCACCTCGACGACCACCCGCAGGCGGTCCTCGCCGAGCGCGATGGCCGACTTGAGATCGTCGGGGCAGGCGACGCCGAGGGTGACCGGCTCGGCGTTGACGAACAGGGTCAGCGGCGGGACCAGCCGGCAGCGGTCGGCGGCGGTGAAGGCGGCCGCCCGGCAGACCCAGTCCAGCTCGGCCACCCGGCCCGCCCGCCAGGCGGCCCCGAACAGGGCCGCGGGCGACTCCAGGGCCGACCCCATCGGCCCCCTGGCCAGGGCCTCGTAGCCGAGGACGTGGCGGGTCTCCAGGTCGATGAGGGGCTGGAACAGCGGCTGCACGGCCCGCTCGTCGAGGACCCGGCGGAAGTCCTCCACCGTCGTCGGGGAGGGGTGGGAGACTCCAGGCGTACTCATAGTGGTCTGATCGACCACCGGCCAGCCCAGGTTGAGCCCCCGGAGCAAGGAGCCGCGATGAGCTTCGTGACCGAGAACCAGCCGGACGGCACTCCGACATGGATCGACCTCGGCGTCCCGGACCTGGAGCAGGCGATGCGGTTCTACGGGGCTCTGTTCGGCTGGGAGTTCCAGGTCGGGACGCCGGAGACGATGCACTACACCCGGTGCCTGCTCGGCGGCCGGCCGGTGGCCGCCCTGGCCGAGAACCCCGACCCCGAGGCGACCCGGTTCTGGTGGAACGTCTACCTGGCCACCGGCGACTGCGACGCCACCGTGCGGCGGGTCACCGATGCCGGCGGCAGCCTCGTCACCGAGCCGGCGGACGTCCACGGCCAGGGCCGCATGGTCATCGCCAAGGACCCGGTGGGGGCCCAGTTCGGCCTCTGGGAGGGTCGCGGGTTCGTCGGCTGCGAGGTCGTGAACGAGCCCGGGTCGCTGGTCCGCAACGACCTCATCACCCCCGACCCGGAGCCGGCCCGGGCGTTCTACGCGGCCGTGTTCGACTTCACCCTCGACGCCAACCAGGAGCTGCCCGGCTTCGACTTCACCTTCCTGCGCCGGCCCGACGGCCACGAGATCGGCGGGGTCATGGGCGTTCCGGGCGCGCCGTCGTCGTCCTGGGCGACCACCTTCGAGGTCGCCGACACCGACGCCGTTTCCGCCAGGGCGGCCGAGGGCGGCGGCAGCCCGGGGGTGGCCGAGGACTTCGTCTACGGCCGCATGGCCACCATCACCGACCCGTTCGGGGCCGAGTTCACGGTCATCACCCGTCCCGAAGCTCAGCGCGGCTGACCGGCCCGGCCGACCAGGAACCAGGTGACCATCTCGCCCTTGCCCTTGACCTCCACCAGGCCGCGCCGCTCGAACCGGTAGCGGTCGCGCAGTCGCCGGTACGCCCGGTCGGTCACCTGGATGCAGCCGGCCACCCCGTGCGACTCCATCCGGCTGGCGGTGTTGACGGTGTCGCCCCACAGGTCGTAGCTGAACTTGCGCCGGCCGATCACCCCGGCCACGGCCGGGCCGGTGTCGATGCCGATGCGGACGGCCAGCGGACGGCCGCCCGGGTCGAGGTGGCGGGCCACCTCCTCGCGCAGGGCCAGGGCCATGTCGGCCACCGCCTCGGCGTGGTCGGGCCGCGGCTCGGGCAGGCCGCCGACGACCATGTAGGCGTCGCCGACGGTCTTGATCTTCTCCAGCCCGTGCCGTTCGGCCAGGTCGTCGAGAGCCGAGAACAGGTCGTCGAGCATCCGCACGACCCGCTCCGGGGTCGTCTCCTGGCTGCGACGGGTGAAGTCGACCAGGTCGGCGAAGAGCACGGTGACCTCGGGGAAGCCGTCGGCGATGACCTCCTCGCCCTGCTTGAGCCGGGCCGCGATCGAGGCCGGGAGGACGTTGAGGAGCAGCTGCTCGGACCGCTCCCGCTCGGCCAGGAGCAGGCGGTGCGCCTGGTCGAGGGCCCGGCGGCCGCGCACCGCCTCCCCCAGCAGCAGCACCGCAGCCAGCAGCGCCAGGTCCGACACGGAGCCGTAGACCAGCTGGGTGGTGGTCGCCGGGGGCAGGTCGGCGACGGCCAGGAAGACGAGCGGGGTGCCCCCGAACCAGATCGCGATCGCCAGCGCCCAGGCGCGCCGGCCGGCCGCCCAGGCGGTGGCCAGGGCGACCGACAGGGGCACGGCAGAGAACAGGCCCGGGTAGTCGAACTGGTTGTAGAAGTACAGCGTGGCCGCCGACGCCAGCAGCACGGCCAGAGGCCAGCGCCGCCGGACCAGCGACCACGCGGCGATCAGCAGCCCGAGGCCGTAGGCGAGGGCGTCGGGTGGCTCGCCCTGGGCCGGCCCGACGTTGATGGCGACCGTCACCGCGACCGCCAGGGCCACCGCCAGCCCCGCGTCGACCACCGGGGCGGGCAGCCGCCGCAGTCTCGACCGCCAGGACGTCCAAGCCATCCTCGGCACCTTACCCGGGTCGGGCCGGGGTCAAGGCAGGGGGACCAGCCGCACCGCGAAGCTGACCGGCGCGGGGTCGAGACGGTAGGCGGGGAGGACACCAGGGCCGCAGGAGGCCGAGCCGATGCCCTGCTGGGCCAGGTCGAGGTTGACCCAGATACGGTCGCCAGGGACGAGGTCGGTGGGGTGGCGGGCCTGGTCGAGCTGCTCGCTCGTCCAGGGGCGGACGGTCAGGTCGATGGTCGGCTCGCCCTCGACCCGGAGGCCGCGCCCGGCGCCGTCGGTGAGGGTCGCCCAGCGGACGTCGCGGCGGTTGCCGTTCTCCTGCGGGTACAGGTAGGGGGTCTGGAGCTCCTCCACCGTGGCCGCGAACCGGCCGACCCGGGCCGCCCGGCCGGTGTCGGCGTAGGCCTCGCCAGGGCCACGGCCGAACCACTCGACCCGCCGGAGCCCGTCCGGCACGGCCATCCGCAACCCGGCCCGGGGCAGCGGGCAGGGCCACGCCCCCTCGGGAACGATCCCGACCTCGAGACGCAGCCCGCCGTCGAAGGCCGTCCACCGGTAGGTCACGCCCACCCCCAGATCGGTCGCGGCAGGCGCAACCCGGGCCCGCACGACCAGAGCCCCCTCCTCGAGAGCAACCTGGTCCACCCGATGCTGCAGGCGATCCAACCCGACCCGCCGCCACACCGGCTCCAGCGCCTCCCCATGGTGCCCCCGGTCGTTGTCGGTCGGCGCCCGCCACAGATCCACCCGCGGCCCGTCGACCTCCAGCTCCCCAACCCGCAGCAGCCCCCCAGTCGCCGGGTCAAAGCTCCCAGAACCCACCGCCAGGGGCCTGTGGACAACCCCGCGCACCTCCCCTGGGTCCCGGGGGACCGGGTGGGTGATGGGGAGCTGGCCCCAGGCGATCTCGTGGCCGGCGTCGGCCCAGGGGTGGTTGGTGGCGAGGACGGCGCGGATGGTGAGCCAGGATTCGGTGGTGGTGGGTGGGAGGGATGGACGGGCAACGGTGGTGGTCTCGCCTGGGCTCACCGGCGGGACCTGGAGGTCGCCGGAGGCGACCGGGACCCCTTCGGCCTCGAGCGTCCATTCGAACCTGAGATGGGAGAGGTCGAGGAAGGTGTGCAGGTTGGCGATGCGGATGCGGCCGTCGGGCGTCCCGGTGATGCGGACCGGCTCGACGACCTTCTTGAGCTCGGCCAGGCCAGGGGATGGCGTCCGGTCCGGGAACAGGAGGCCGTCGGCGACGAAGTTGGCGTCGTGGACGGGCTCGCCGAAGTCGCCGCCGTAGGCGAAGTACTCGCGGCCGTCGGCGGTGTGGGCGCGCAGGCCGTGGTCGATCCACTCCCAGACGAACCCGCCCTGGCAGCGGGGGTGCCGCTCGAACAGCTCCTGGTACTCCCAGAGGCCGCCGGGCCCGTTGCCCATGGCGTGGCCGTACTCGCACAGGATCAGGGGCATGGCCCGGCGCCGGGCGTCCAGCTCGGGGTCGGCCAGCGGCGGCTCCTCGCCGCGGCCGATGGTGTCGACCTCGGCGTGGGTCGGGTACATACGGCTGTAGACGTCGACGTCGGCGCACGACCAGTCGCCCTCGTAGTGCAGTGGCCGTGACGGGTCCCGCTCCCGGGCCCAGGTGGCCATGGCGGTCAGGTTGCCGCCGACGCCGCTCTCGTTGCCGAGGGACCACACGATCACACTGGGCCGGTTCTTGTCCCGCTCCACCATGCGCCGCATCCGGTCCACCAGGGCGTCGCGCCAGCGGGGGTCGTCGGCCGGGTTCCCTCGCCAGCCCAGCGGCTCGAACCCGTGGGTCTCCAGGTCACACTCGTCGATGACGTACAGACCGTGCTCGTCGCACAGCTCGAGGAACCGCGGGTGGGGCGGGTAGTGGCTGGTCCGGACGGCATTGAGGTTGTGGCGTTTCAGCAACAGCACGTCGGCCAGCATCACCTCCTCAGTGACGGCCCGTCCCCGGTCGGGGTGGAACTCGTGCCGGTTGGCCCCGCGGAACAGGACCCGGCGGCCGTTGACGGTGAGCACCCCGCCGGCGACGGCGACGGTGCGGAAGCCGATCCGCAGGGCGACCCGCTCGCCGTCGGCGGCCAGCTGGCCGTCGTACAGCCGGGGCGACTCGGCCGACCAGGGCTCGACGGCCGGCAGCTCGACCGTCTCCCCCGCGGCCGCGTCAACCCCCAGCTCGGGCACGGTGACGCGGGCGGGCACGTCGGCGTCGACCCGCAGGGTGCCGGTGCCGGTGCGGTGGTCGTAGCCGGCGTGGACGAAGAGGTCCCCGACCGCTCCGGCCGGGCGGGCCAGCAGCCGGACCTCCCGGAAGATCCCCGACAGCCACCACATGTCCTGGTCCTCCAGGTAGCTGGCGGCCGACCACTGCCGGACCCGGACGGCCAGCAGGTGCTCGGGACCGCTGGCGGCGGCAAGGGCGGCGGTGGCGTCGAACTCCACCGGCAGCCGGCTCCCGGTGGAGCTGCCCAGCTCCTGGCCGTCGCACCACACCTGGAGGTGTGAGTCGGCCCCCTCGAACCGCAGCAGGGTCCGCTCGGCGTCCCAGCCGTCGGGGAGGCGGAACCCGACGCGGTAGTCGCCGGTCGGGTTGTCGGTGGGCACGTGCGGCGGGTCGACCGGGAAGGGGTAGACGACGTTGGTGTAGGCGGGGGCGCCGTGGCCGTGCAGCTGCCAGTGCGACGGCACCGGCAGCGAGGCCCAGCCGGTGTCGTCGAAGCCAGGCTCGGCGAACCCGGGGTCGGCGTCGGCACGCTCCGACAGCCGGAACCGCCACTCCCCCGACAGGTCGAGTGACCGGGCGTCGGACCTGAACCACGCCCTCGGCGCCAGGCCTCCCGCGCCCAGGCCCAGCCGCTCCCCGGCCGCCGGGTCGCTCATGGGCTGGTCAGGTGCAGCAGCAGGGCCTGCTCGGGCCGGAGGACGGGCATGGGCAGGCCGACCTCGGCCAGGGCCCGGCCGTCGAGGGTCGTGCCGCCGGCCTCCTGCCAGCGCGGGGCCACCGCCTGCATGGTCTGGGGCCCGCCGGCGACGGCCAGGGGCGTGACCCGGTAGGAGCGGCCGGGGTCCAGCCCGGGCAGCCGAGCCTGCCCCGGGGTCTCGGACGCCGAAGCGGTCAGCTGCACGTAGGCGAACAGGGCCTCGGCCCGGTCGGGGGCCACCACCCCGTGGAGGTAGGCGGCCGGGTCGGGATGGTCGGCCCGCACGACGGTCCCGCCGTGGAGCAGCGGCCGCATCCGCCGGTAGCAGGCGATCGCCTCGGCCAGCGCCTGCTGCTCGGCGGCCGGGGCCGAGGCGACATCCCACTCGATGCCGAAGTGGCCGAACAGCGCCGTCGCGACCCGGAAGGCGAGGTCGTGGGTGCGGCCGCTGGTGTGGGCACGGGGCGGGCCGACGTGGCTGCCGACCAGCTCCGGCGGCACCAGCAGCTGGGTCCAGCGCTGGATGTGCTGGCGCTCGAGGGCGTCGTTGGTGTCGCTGGCCCAGACCCGGTCGGTGCGGGCCAGGATCCCCAGGTCGACCCGGCCGCCGCCGGAGGCGCAGCTCTCGATCTCGACCCCGGGGTGACCCTGGCGCAGCTCGTCCAGCAGCCGGTAGACGGCCAGGGTCTGGGCGTGCACCCCCGGGCGGCCGCCGTGGCCGGCCTCGATCAGGTCGCGGTTGTGGTCCCACTTGAGGAAGGCGATGTCGTGCTCGCTGAGCAGCGCGTCCAGCCGGTCGCGGAGAAACGCCCAGCAGTCGGGGTTGGCCAGGTCCAGGACCTGCTGGTTGCGCCAGGCCTCGGGCAGCCGGCCGGAGCCGGACCCGGACCCGCACAGGACCCAGTCGGGGTGGGCCCGGAACAGGTCGGAGTCGGGGTTGACCATCTCCGGCTCGACCCAGAGCCCGAACTCCATGCCGAGCTCGCGGACGTGGCCGATCAGCGGGTTCAGGCCCTCGGGCCAGACGTCGGCGGCCACGTACCAGTCGCCGAGCCCGGCGGTGTCGTCGCGCCGGTTGCCGAACCAGCCGTCGTCGAGCACGAACCGCTCGACCCCCAGCCGGGCGGCTACGTCGGCGAGCTCGGTGAGGCGCTCCAGCCGGTGGTCGAAGTAGACGGCCTCCCAGGTGTTGAGCACCACCGGACGGGGCGTGCGCGGGTGCGACGGCCGCTCGCGCAGGTAGCGGTGGTAGGCGGCGCTGAGCCCGTCGAGGCCGTCGGCGCTGTAGGTGGCCAGCAGCGGCGGCGTCGTGTAGGTGTCGCCCGGGGCGAGGGCGATCTCCGACGGGCCGAGCAGCTCGGCCGCGCCGACCCCGGCGTGGCCGTCGGGGTTGCGCTCGGCCCAGTGGACCGCGTCCCCGCTCCAGGCCAGGTGCAGCCCCCAGACCTCGCCGGCGCGGAACCCGAACCCGGGGGTGCCGACGGCCAGGACCAGGGTGGCGTCGTGGCCGGGGCGCCCGTGGCGGCCCTCACGGACCCAGGCGCCGTGGGGCAGCTGGTGCCGCTGGGGGATGCGCTCGCGGCACCAGCGGCCGGTCAGGTCGAGCACCTCGACCGCCCTGGACGGCAGGGGCAGGCTGGCCGCCAGCTGCCCGACCAGGTACGGCCCGTGGCCCAGGTTGCGCAGCCGGTGGCCGACCTCCAGGACCCCCGACGGGTGCAGGCGCAGGCGGGTCACCAGCTCCAGGGCGGCCTCGGGGTCCTCGGAGGCGACCACCGCGCAGGTCCCGTCCTT
>DATENJ010000322.1:0-2988 GCA_035275125.1 Actinomycetes bacterium
CGAACACCAGAGCGCAGGCGGCCCTGGTCGGAATCCTGCAGGGAAAGGAAACGGGTGCCGTCTCGCTGCAGGGCGAGCAGGTCGTCCTGGACCTGTCCGAGGTCATCGACCAGGTGAAGCAGCGCCTCGTGGCACGCGGCCTCACGATCGTGGAAAGGATCCCGATACCTGACAAGGACCGGCAGATCGTGCTGATGGACGCGCCCCAGCTGGAGCAAGCGCGCACCATCTACGCGCTCGCGAACCCGGTGGCCAGATGGCTGATCGTGGTCGTCGCGGCGCTCTACCTCGCCGCGCTGGTGTTGTCACGCCGCCGGCCGAGGATCACAGTCATCATCGGGGCCGTGTTGGCGGCGAACGCTCTGTTGGTGGCGTGGGCGCTTTCGACCGGCCGTCAGCTGTTCGTCAACCACCTGGCCGGCACCGTGTTCGGTCCAGCGAGCACCGTGTTTTACAACAGGCTGCTCTCATTCCTCGAGCGAGGTCAGCAGGTGCTGCTCTGGCTGGGTTTGATCTTGGTGGTCGTGGGCTGGTTCGTAGGGCGCGACAGGACCGGGGCTGCCACCCGTGCGGCCGTCACGGGCGGCCTCGAAACGGTGGGCTCGGCGCTCGCCGACGGTCCGGTCGCCGGTGCCGGTCGGTGGGTCGCGGCCAATGCTCGCTGGCTGCGGGTGGTCGCCGGTCTTCTGGGGGCTGTCGTCCTGCTGTGGGGCAACGACATATCCCTGTCGAGGCTGGTCTGGTCCGTGGCACTCGTGGTGGTACTCCTGGCGGTCGTCCAGGTTCTCATCGGGGCCGGGGGCACGTCGAAACGCATCAGCACCCCAGCTGCGTCGATCAGCACCGAGCCCGCCTCCGGTGGGGCACCGGGGTCGACCTGACTAGGGTTTCCGCCCGCCTATTGGCCCGGCCCGCCCTTTGGACGTGACGCACGGATTCTCATGTCGCGAATGTTCCAGTCGGGTTTCCTTTCCACATCCGCTGTGTGCAAGGAAGGACGGACAAGGAGGGGTAAAGACATGATCCCGCCGATGCCCCACCACTTCATCAACCGTCTCCCGCTACTCCCGGGGCCTAGCCGAGCCCGGCCTGCTCGGCTGCCTCTGACGGCTTCAGGTCGGGTAGCCGGATCATCCGGAAGGAGGTGGCGAGTCCCAGCCCGGCCGCGATGAGCGGCACCAGGAGGGCGAACTGCAGGGAGCGGCTTCTGGCCTGCGTGTTGATGGCCAGCACTTCGGCTTCCACTTCCGGAGGCTGGCCGCTGATCTGCTCGTCCAGTTGGGTGTTGCTCATGACTTCGGCATCGTTGTCGAGGGCGGCGGCGATTTGTTGCTTCTGGTCCGCCGGGATGGTCGTGCTGTCTTGGGTCAGGTTGGTGAAGCTGACCGACAGGGCGGCGAGCATGATCCCGCCGGCCATGGCGAGACCGAATGACAGGCCGAAGGATCCGGCGGCGGAGTTGACGCCGGCGGCCTCGCTGATCCGCTCGTCCTCGACCGGGGCGAGGGTGTAGTTGTTGAGCTGGGACACCAGCAGGCCCAGCCCAGCGCCGGTGATCACCAGAGGGATGACCAGCCACCAGCCGCTGTCGACGCGTGGGACGAGCGGAATGATGGCCGCTATCCCGAGGCTGGCCAACAGGAAGCCGGTTCGGATGATCTTGGCGGGGCGCCGGTTGCCGGCCCTCCTGCCTGCCAGCATCGCGGCCGCGAACATGGTCAGGGACAGTGGGGCGAGGGACAGGCCGGCCTGCATGGCGTTGTACTCCAGGGTCATCTGGAGGAACAGCGGCAGCGCGATCATGGCGCCGCCGAGGGTGATCTGTTGGAGCATCTGGCCAGAGATGCCGGCGGTGAAGTTCGGGTGCCGGAACAGGTCCGGGTCGAGCAGCGTCACCCGCTGCGCCCGCTTGCGTCTGATCAGCCAGCGGGCCAGCGCCGTCAACGCGACGGCCCCCAGAACCAGGAGGACCGCGACGGACTCCCCACCCTCCTGCCAGACCAGGATTCCGAGCACCACGCCACCCATCCCGACGACAGACAGGACCGCGCCGACCAGGTCGATCTTGCGAGAGCCGGTGTAAGGGACGTCGTGGATCAGGCGGATCTGGCTCAGGACGACAGCGATGATGAACACCTCGAGGGCGAAGCCGACCCGCCAGGACAAGAACGTGGTGACGAACCCGCCGAGCAGTGGCCCGACCGCGGCTGCGATGGCGGCGGCCGCCCCGACTAGCGCGTACGCCTGCTTCTGAGCGCTTCCGCTGAAGTTTCCGTGGATCAGCGACTGCATGGCCGGCAGCAACAATGAGGCGCCCAGCCCGCCGATGATGGCCCAGAAGATGACGATGGCAACGAGACTCTGAGCGAGGGTCATTGCCAGCGCCCCGATGGCGTACGCGGCCAGACCCATGACATAGGCGCGCTTGCGGCCGATCAGGTCGCCGACCTTGCTGTTGATGAGGATGAACGCAGCTGAGACCAGAGCCTCCAAAGCGATGGCCGACTGCACACCGCTCGCCGTGGTGTCCAGGTCGGTGATCACCGCGGAGATCGAGACGTTCATCAGCGACGTGTCGACCACGAGGACGAACATCGCCATCGCCAGCAAGACCATCAGGCGTCGATTCGGCGGCCGCTCCGCTGCCGTGGGCTCGGGTTGATCGCTGCTCATGATGCTCCCGGGAGTCGATGGTGCTCGACGATCGGACGGCGACTACACGCCGGTGCCCCCGCACACGCCAGAGCAGTTCATGATTCCACGTCCGCCCCGCGCTGGCGCCGCTATCGTGGGACGAGGACCGATGTCGTTGCCGCCGCCAACTCTTGGCTCGGGTACCGCCGTGGTGCTCACGGATTGCTCACACACGCGTTGGCAACGGACGGTTGAAGACGAGACTGGACGACAACGCGACGGACCGCTGGTCTGCGGAGCTGATCGGCCGACACAACGTCCGACAGCAGTCATCAAGTAGGATCGCCACCTGAA